>JBPCVD010000814.1:0-8024 GCA_051010815.1 Rubripirellula sp. | reverse complement strand
GCAGTCACCACGGCGATGATGCTGGCAGGCAAGATGTCTGTTGGTACTGGATTCGGCTACATCGTCGCCCAGTTCATTGGCGCAATCATTGGCAGCGCGGCCGTCTACGTCTTCTATCGCGAGCATTTCCGCGTGACGGCTGATCCAGATGCCAAACTCGCCTGTTTTTCGACGGCACCTAACATTCGAAACCTTGGACAGGCCTTTGTTTGCGAGGCGATCGGGACATTCGCGTTGATCCTCCCAATCTTCCTGATTGCCGCCCCCAGCTTGGTTCAAGGGGATGTTCCGGGGGAATCCGATCCGACGTTAGGACTCGGTTCGCTTGGGCTTCTACCCGTCGGCTTGCTGGTGTTTGGCATTGGCATGTCGCTCGGTGGCACGACGGGGTATGCGATCAATCCGGCCCGAGACCTTGGACCTCGGCTAGTGCACGCGTTGCTACCGATTCACGGAAAACGCGACAGTGATTGGTCCTACGCATGGGTTCCAGTAGCGGGACCCATCGTTGGCGCGATTTTGGCCGCGGTCGTCTACCGCCTGATAGGCTGATCGCGTTTCGACTCAGTCTGCCGTGATGACCAAGCTTTCAGAGTGGCTATTGAATTCAGGTGCGTACATGCACTGAATCTCGGCGACTCCCGTTTGGTACGCGCCCTTCAATTGGATTCGAGTGGAGTACTCGAAGACATACGTACCCTTGGGTAGGTAGTCGATGAAGAAATGGCTGGCGGTATCACGAGTCGATTCGTAGTAAGCCAAGCCATCCTGGTATTGGTATCGTGACAAGACATTGACTGGCTCGGTGCCGCTGCCGCGATAGTCTTTCAGGTGCACGTACTCCATGTCGCGATCGGTGCGCAACACAATTCGCACGACAAGCTCATCGCCAACGGAAACCGCGCCGGCGACTCGTTGCAGTTTGGGGCCGCTGTCAGTGTTCTTTTTGACATACAGTTCTTTCTCGAGCTTCAGCGGCGTTCCTTCGTAGGGCGTGATGTTCTCCATGTCTTCCATGTATTGCCAATGCACACCGCCCCAGGCGACACCGCGGTCTGATTTTTCGACGGTGATGGTTCCCATTTGTGGATACACTTTTGAACCGACGACCCGAGCCTCGTAGAATCCTGTTCCCGCCTCCACGTCCTTGGGCGTGATCGGTTCACCACCGAGCGAGACTGTGACAATCTCGTCAGAAGCTAACAAATCCGTCCCTCGAATGAGCAACGCGTAAACAGCATCGGCAGTCGCTTTCGTCGTTTTCCAGTCTTGCGTCTGTTTCTGTTTTAGTAGCCAGACCTTGCAATCCTCCACGGCTTGCTGGTCATTCATGACTTCGTCAAACGCCTCGATCATCATCGCCTGGGTCTCGATCGGAGCGCGATACCACCACCAAGACATCTCCGTTTCGCGCCAGAACATGCCAAGCTCCTCGTCGTTGACTGACCTTTCTTTGATAGACGTCATGATCGCTTGCGCTGATTTCAGGTGATCGAATCGTTTTAACGCGACCGCCATGTGTGCTTGAGACTGTCGGTTGGCGAGATCGAGCCAATGTGTCTTTGCTTGGGAAACCCAATAATCGAAAGCGACTCGATGTTCGTCAGCGACGGGTTGGTCTTTCAAGAAGAAACTTCGCCCGTAAAGGTAAAATGCAATCGACGTGGACAGATTGTTTTGTGGGCGGTCCTCTGGTTTGATTGCTGTGTAGACGCCAGTCGCCCACCGGTCCAAGTAGGCGATGGAGTTGATAGCTGGAGTGACATCGACGTCGACGCCAAGATGTCGCATGCGGCCAAAACCGGCGTTGATGTACATCGTGATGAAGGTGTTTTCAGGTCCGCCCGGAAACCAAGGCCAAGCGCCGTCAGCACGCTGCATCTGCACAAGCTTTTGCAACGCACGCGTTGATTCGGTGCTCAATCGATTGTCGTCAAACAAGATTCCAACGTTGCGACGAGCTTGACTTTCACTTTGTGACTGGCGGTACCAAGGTGTTTCCTCGACCATCAGGGACTTGAGTTCCTCGTTCTTATCCAGCGGGCTATCGAGCGCTGGCGTCGCTCTCCATTGATCGAAGATCCTGTGGATCTTCGGATCTGCAGCAGCGATATGGCTAGCGAGCAGGTTGGCATAGAGTCGGTTGAATGTTTGTTCTGTGCACTCGTGGGGATATTCCATCAGGTACGGCAGTGCCATGACCGCATACCACGATGGGTTGGAGGTCATCTGAACCGTCAGCGACTGATGTTGAAGTGATTTCGAATCGCCCGAGTCGAGCAGTTTCTTGAAGTCGAAGGTCTTGGTTTCCGGCCCACGAATCGGCAAGGGCAAAGATTCTGTAACAAGAATCCGTCGTGACAACACGGGGAGATAGCCCTGTTCCCCATCGCTCAAACGACCTGTCGAACCGACTGCTTTGTACGTCAAGAAGCCGAGGTTGTCGGGGACCGATAGTTTCCACGCGTACGATTTCGATTCGCCTGCGGCGAGCTCGAACGGCTGATCGGGGTGTTGGTTTCCAAGTTTGTCGTCCACGACCGCGTCGGTGCGTGCGTCCGCGAACGTAAGTCGGACCGTCCCCGTTTGATGGGTTGCCGATTGGTTGCTGACTTTGACAGTGAATTCGACCACGTCCCCTTCACGCAAGAAGCGAGGCGGGTTGGGTTGAACCATCAGGTCTTTTGCCGTCACTGTGCTGCCCGTTAAAAGCCCAGCAGACAGGTCTGGATCGTGCGCGAACCCAAGAAATCGCCATTCGGTGAGTGCCTCCGGCATGGTGAACTTCAGCCGGACTTCTCCCTCGCTATTCGAAATTAAGTGAGGATAGAAGAATGCGGTCTCATTGAGATTCTTACGAATCGGGACATTTGATAAGTCGGGTTCCGTCGTTTTCGAGGCATCACGTTCACCGAAGTTGACGTCGAAATCGACTCCCAAGGCGGTGTTTGCAGCCACGCCTTCCATCATCGGTTGCGCTGCAGCCGCGACGGCGCCGTCCATAGCCATTTGACCCCTCATCCGCATGCCCTTGCTCAGCATGCTATAGCCAGACCAGTTGGTGATGATCTGCGAAGGAAAATGGCGATAAGTCAGGGTGGCTTTTCGCCGATCGACCTTCCAACTGTGGACAAACTGCCTCAGGTTCTCTTGTTGATTTTCAAAGAGCACTTGTGTGTTGACATAATCCTGACGGAAGACACCAAACGATGCCGGCCAGTCGTGACGAAGATATGCATCGAGTGAGGCGTCATACATGGTGGCTACCATTTCAGCCACACGATTCTTTGCGTCTGATCCACGGATGATTGCGGTCCAGGTTTCTTTGGCTCCTGGTTCCAGCTTCGAAACCATGTGTTCCCACGTAAGGTGGAGTTGCTTGTTCGTCCACGGCACATCAACGCGCTGAGCCTGCACGTACGATCGGTTCTCCCGCACGAATGTGGTTCGCACTGTGAATCCGCCTCGCATCGACTCGTTGACGGATTGCTTGATCTCAGTCTGAGTCGTTCCAACTCGCGTCCAGTAATGTTGGATGCGTTTGCCACGATGAATCACCTCGATGTAGGCCCGACCCGTGTCGTATCCCGTCCCCCAAAGGCCGACATACTCTTGTCCCGGCTCGACGGTTTCCGATGGTGACGCATAAAGGTTCGGAAGCTTCAGATTGAGCTTGGTGGCATCGGGCGACAGGACTTGAAGAGGTAATTCGGCAGATACCGCGGTGCCGAAACTGTCTTTGGTCTCTAGCTTAGCGCGGTACATGCCGGCGCTCAATTCGACATCGATCTTGGCGTTTCCTGCTGCGTCAGTTTCGAAGTTCACTTCACGAACCACTTCGCCGAGTGGCCATGATGCGGGATTCGACGGATCCGTTTCCGCCCGACTTTTACCGTACGCGTTTCTCATAGGTGATCGTGTGACTTGATCCGTTTGCCGAACCTCATGAATGCGAATGACGCACGCTGCCGGCTGACCCTCTCCGTCGAGTGTTGTGGTGCGGATCGCGAGTGCCACGGCCGCCTCATCGGTCAGCCAATCTGCACTGGTGATCGACGCACTCAAGGCTGTGTAGCCCACGCTAATCGTTCGCTGCGAAGATCGAGTTTCCCCAGTCGTATCGGTGACATCCGCGTAGATCGTGTAACGAAACGTCGGCTCCGATTCTTTCAGAACGGAAGCATCTGGTTTGGCAGCGAATCGCAACTCAAATTTGCCGTTGGCATTGGTCACGGAAGTGCCGTGAGCAATCTCCTGGCTCGCGACTTGCCGGGGCGGCATCCACCAGCAACGCCACCACCACCAACTGGGATATTGGACATTTCGCACGACGCGCCACTGCACTTTTACGTCGTTGATCGAAGCTCCGGTGTAGGAAACCGCTGAACCGCTGATCTGGACTTCCTGATTCAGTTTGGCGGCGGATTTAGGGCGGTCAATTTCGACTTGAAACTTCGGGCGTTTGTATTCCTCGACGGTGACCGGTGTCTGCCCATTCATGCCGTCAATCACTCGCAACGACATTCGTCCCATCAGTCGATCTCGCGGCGCCGTGACGCTGCCGTTGAAACTTCCGTAATCGTTGGTCCGATGTTGTTGACGTTCGATCTCTTTTCCATTGACATCGAAGAACACCAATGTCAGCTCACGGTCGCGAATCACGTGGTAGTCGTCGACTTTTTGGTCGACAGACATGCTGATCCCCTTGTAGTGGATGGTTTGTCCGGGGCGATACAAAGCGCGATCGGTGAACAGCAGGGTCTGTTCACGACGCTTGGTCGGAGTGTTGACGCGAGCCTGCAGATAGTTGCCGGAGGCAAGAGCATCGCCCTGGTGGCTTGCCAACAACACCAATCGCCCCAGATCGTTTCCAGAGAATCGAAACATTCCATCTTCATCGGTGGTCGAATCTGGCAACGCAACGAACTCTCGTTCCCGTTTCCAGGCCTTGATGGTAGCGCCCGGTAGCGGTTCTCCCGAATTGGCGTCCAGCACGAATCCGTCGATCTCGCCCCGCCCGATGTGATTCCTAATGACGAGAGCAAGCTTGCTCACCCAGATCTCGCTAACAGAAATCTGATTCTCGGTGTCATTGAATTCTTCGTTGTGACTGGCGATCAAATAGTAGGACCCGCTGGCGACATCTATCGGGGCGGGAAGCTCTTCGATCCGCTGTTGGAAGTCGTCGGTAGCTGGCAAGTCGTTCGACCAACTCAGGACTGGACGTTGGTCTAACAGTTGAAGGCGTTCTTTCGCAGACAACTGTTCGGGCAACTGACTCGATTTCTCGATGATCTCGCGAAATTTGAAGGGCACCAACCGAAAGTAGATTTTGGTCACATTTCGATAGGAGACATCAATGGTCGGTTGAGGATCGTTCCAGACTCGTTCCGTGGAAACACTGGATGCTTTCGCTTCGATATTTTGGATTAGGTTGAAACATTGCGCTCCGCCGATGGAGTCCGTAAATCGATTCATGCCTTCGGATGCGACCTGGTGGGCTTCCTTCCATTTGCCTTCCCCGTGGATGACGGAGGCCAACTGGAACGAGGCACGGGATGAGATCACACTGGTGGGATTCGCATCCAAAAAGCGGCGAAGCGCAGCTTTGTAGCGGGCGTTCTTCTCTTCACCGAAGGCATGATTGAATCCGAACCGCAACCGACCGAGATCGTCGTCAAGGAATGCGGAGCGATCTTGATCATCCTGGTGAAATCGCAACAACTGTTGATGCAGATTGATCGCTTTGAGAGTCAGAGACGTTTCATCTGTCGACTTGGGAACCCACTTGATGAAGTCATCCGTGGGACCAAAGATCGGGCTCTCCGCAGTGAGATCGAAGGCATCGATGGTTCGACTGCCCGCGTGTTCTCCAGAGCCATAGAAGTCGATCGCGTTGTGAGCCAGGAAGTCGAACAACGTGGGGCGATAGTTGTCCGGAGTCGTACCCTTTTCTAACAAATCGGTGTATTGCGAAATGGGAATGCGCTTCAGTCGATCAGAGTTTGACAGTGCTTTCTCGAACTGACCGTCGATTTCGCTGAGGATGCGCGTCAGATCCCAGGTGGTAAAGTCCTCGTTGTCCGTCGCAGCGCCCTCCGTTCGTTGGACGAATCGCCAGCGGTTTTGTTGAAAGTAGTGCCAGTACCAATTCGCCAAGATGGCTTCCATGACAGGCTTCATCTCCTCAGACGCACGCTCAATCTCAGCCTGCATCCGGGTGACTTTCTCCTCGGGTTTATTTCCCTGAATGTTTCCTTCGAGAGCGATCTTCAATGCGATCGCTTTGACAGCTTCGTCGTACCGTTTTTCGTTCATGGCAGAGGTGATGATGGGGGCCAGTTTTTCAACGGCGGTTTTTGGGCGTCCACGATTGATCGCGTCGTTCACCTCTTGCCAGTCGGCTTCCTGAGGCGAAACCGCGTATAAAAGCGAAATGCCTATGACGATCGAGAGTGCGGCGAAGCCAAGGCGCAAGCGTGACATGGTCAGATCCTCGATCGGTGAAGAGTCGGCGGCAGTCGCGGTTGCATCACCGCCGTTGGCGTATTCTACGGGCTCAGGGGACGACTCCCGAGCCTCAGATTGGATGCCGATCACGTTCCCAGCGGGTGAAAGCGGCAGATGACCGCAAAAACGGCTTACTCCACGGGTTCAACGATCGTCACCAGTGTTTCTTAGGGGGAACCCCGGTTGCACGTTTCGCTCCTGATTTGGATACTTTTGACGTTGAAAGAGGCATGGGACGTAAGTTCCATGACATCCATGCCGAAGTGGCGGAATTGGCAGACGCGCCGGATTCAAAATCCGGTGAGGGCAACCTCATGTGGGTTCGAGTCCCACCTTCGGTACTCTTGAAATAACAAGGACTTAGGGAAGCACTCCCTAAGTCCTTTTTTCGTTGGGCTCAGCGGTCTGATTTTCGAATCAGTGGCAGCCCGTTGGTTCTGGGTGGGTTCGTATCGCTCCCAGTAGTGCGTTGTGCAACCCAAACACAGCACAGCCTCTACGTTGAGCAACATCCACCGGACAACTAATCCCGCGCGTCTCGGCACTGATGCCAAACCGACTTCGGCAGGATGGATGTCCGCAAGAAACGCGTTCGGATCGCTGTAGCGTTAACGCGATGGGTGTGGCGCACGAAGCGTAGATTGGCGACTCGAAGAGGCATCGATGTTACGCCAGAAAACTACAAGCCGTTCCAGGCCCGGTCACTCACGTAGCGGTCGCGTCACGGACGCGGTCGGGCAAGAGTGCCCCGGTGATGCTTTTTGAAGGCGGCGGCAACCAGTTTTGCGAGTCTAGAGTGTGACGCACCAATCGTGTCATGGGTTCAGCTCAGATCCACGTTGGTTCCCAGCCTTTTCGATAAGGCTTGGTGATCCATTCTTGAGCCTTCGCATGGTTGGTGATTTTGAGAGCCTTTGCATCCCAAGTGAGCTCTTGGTGGGGAAATCGAATCCCGATCGTTCCCAACAATACGGCCTCCGTCAGCGGTCCGGCGTAATCGAAGTGCGATGTGGTTCTATCTTCACCCAGGCAGGCGTCAGCCCATTGGGTGTAGTGGTCGACTCCTTCGATCACGGGCAGCTCGTCGGCCGGGAATTTTTCCTCTGGGAAAAGCTTCGGCATCGCCACGTGCGGAATGACCAACGAACCCTTTTCACCGACGAGAACGGAGCCGGCATTGGGCAGTTTGTAGTTCGTGGGAACATCCCGCAACTTCTCTCGCGGCGGTGACGCACCAACGGCGTCATACCAAGTGACGCGCAGAGTTGGGCCGAATGTGTACTCGGTTCCCGGGAACTCATAATGCACCGTCGAGCGATCGGTCCAGGACTCTGGAAGTAGTGTTGGCGCCTCCACCGTGAGTTTCGTTGGCGAACTGAGACTGAGCGACTTAAACACAGGATCCAAGATGTGGCATCCAAAATCGCCAAGCTGTCCAGTGCCGTATGCTTGCCAGCCGCGCCAATTGAACGGATGGTACATGCCAACTTTGTATTCCCGCTCCTGTGCAACAC
>JBPCVD010000813.1:0-2958 GCA_051010815.1 Rubripirellula sp. | reverse complement strand
GCTTTCGAAACATCTTCGACGCAGCCGTCAATCATGATGGCGAGCTGTTCACTTACGACGCCGATATGGAATACGACTTTAATACTCCCTGGTATCGCCCGACCCGAATTTGCCATGTCGTCAGCGGAGGAGAGTTTGGGTGGCGAAACGGCGCCGGCAAGCGAATGCCCTTCTACGCCGACAATCTGCCCGCAGCCTTGGACATTGGCCCCGGATCACCGACCGGCGTGACCTTTGGTTACGGCGCCAAGTTTCCCGCCAAGTACCAAAACGCTTTGTACGCGCTTGATTGGAGTTGGGGAAAGCTGTACGCGGTACATCTTGAACCCGAGGGCTCCACGTACAAAGCAACCAAAGAAGAGTTTGTAACCGGCGCGCCCCTGCCAATCACAGACGCAATCGTCCTTCCTCAAGACGGCGCGATGTACTTCACGATTGGCGGTCGTCGCGTGCAATCCGGTCTCTATCGAATCACCTACGTCGGCGATGAATCGACTGCCCCAGCGACGCCCGTCCCCAACGACAGCAAAGCCAGAAAGACGCGTCTCGCATTGGAAGCATTCCATGGCAAACAAGATCCCGCTGCCATCGATGCCGCCTGGCCATATCTTTCGGATGCGGACCGATTCATTCGCTTTGCTGCACGGACTGCGATCGAGCATCAGTCGGTTGAGCTTTGGGAAGACAAAGCGCTCAACGAAGCGGACCCAGCCAAACGAGTCGAGGCACTGCTGGCACTTGCTCGAGTCGCCGGCGAGTGCCCACAACATCGAGACGACGCGAAGGTGGTGGACACGCTGATGCGTGACAAACTGCTGACGTCGGTCTCAGAAATCGACGCTGACAAACTCAGCGTCTCACAGCAGTTAACGCTCGTCAGAGCAACACAGATCATATTGAATCGATTCGGTCATCCGGATGATGCTCTATCGGCCAAACTCGCCGCCTATCTGGACCCGATGTTTCCAGCCGAGACCGCAGAGATGAACTGGCTGCTGTGCGAAACGCTTGCCTCGCTGCAATCACCGACGGTTGCATCCAAAGCACTTGCACTGATCCAGTCGGCTCCGACGCAAGAAGAACAGATGCAGTACGCACGATCGATTCGCATGCTCAAGGAGGGCTGGACGCCTGAACTTCGAGAAGCCTATTTCGAGTGGTTCCTGAAGGCAGCCAACTACAAGGGTGGCGCCAGCTTCGATAAATTCATACAGTTCATTCGAGATGACGCCGTTGCCTCGCTCAGCGATTCGGACAAGGCGTCGATGGCTGAACTGCTGAATCGAAAGCCCGTCATCAAATCGGCGCTGGAGAATCTCGGGGAGATTTTTGCCGGTCGTCCCACGAAGGCCTGGACCCTCGACGAGCTTTCCAATGCGGCTCGCACTGGGCTGCACAGCAGGGATTTCGAAAACGGTCGGCGAATGTTCGCGGCAACTGGATGCTACGCTTGCCATCGCTTCGGAGACCAAGGTGGCATGACGGGCCCCGACCTGACATCCGCAGGTCGCCGCTACTCGCCCCACGATCTACTTGATCAGGTGGTCAACCCGAGCAAAGTCATCAATGACCAGTTCTCGGCAGTCCAAGTTCTGACGCTCGATGGAATCATTCACACCGGTGTGGTCGTCAACTTGAACGGAGATTCGATGACCATCAACACGGATTTGACGAACCCCAACCAACGCGTGAGCATCGACCGAAAAGAGATCGAAGAGATGATGGTCTCCAAGGTTTCTGCGATGCCAACAGGATTGCTTGACCGAATGACGCAAGAGGAAATCCTTGACTTGACCGCCTACCTGATCAGCGGCGGCGATGCAAAGCATGAACTATTCGCCAAGTGACATGTGTTGGCGTCTTGGCAAACCGAAACGACTCCCACCTCAGTCACTTGCGATAAAGATCATTCAGAGCGGCTTCAAGCTGCGGAAAGTTAAACTCAAAACCGACCTCTGCAACTCGCTCTGACACGACATAGCGGCCGTAAAGAGCAAGCTCGGGGTCGGTTCGAAAAACAATCGGCGCCCCGAGACGGACCATCCATTCGAAAGCAGGGAGTCCAATTGGCATCCCGATCGCGCGACGCAGTGTTCGCATGAACTCAACTTGCGGAACGGGGTTCGGAGACGAAACGATGTACGCACCCGACATTCGCTCATCAAAGATCGCCTGCGCAAACAATCGATTCAAGTCAGTCTCGTGGATCCAGCTCATTCCCTGAGTCCCCTGGCCAACACGCCCGCCCAGACCTAGCTTCGCGATCAGCCCAAGAGTTCCCAACGCTCCGGAACCGGCGCCGCGATCTCTGCCGATCACGAAACTGGTCCGCATGATCACGCCGCGTTGAGTCGGCAACTTCCCCGCCTCGAATGCTGCTTCCCACGCTCGTGCGACGTCTGGCGCCAACCCAAGCCCGGTTGCTGAACTCTCCGTGCAAACTTCGGAGGGTGGGTCGCCGTACAGGTGCGCCGTGCTCATTTGAACCCAGACTGGCGGCGGATTGGAAACTTCTCTCATGGCGAGCCCCAACGCAGAGGTGGACTCCACACGTGAACGCAAGATTTCGTCTCGATGGTCGGGGGTCTTGATACAGTCGACGGTCCGCCCCGAAAGATTGATCACGGCGTCGGCCCCATCAAGTGCGTTCACCCACGGTCCTAGCGTTATGCCATCCCACGAAACTTGCGTCGCGTGACATTGAGTGGGCGGCTTTGAACGTGAGACAATCACGACCTCGGCCCCAGCCCGACCGAGGAATTCAGACAACGACAGTCCCAAAAAACCGCTACCACCAGCGATGACAATTTTTGTTCCGACCAAGTCCGACATCGAATCATCTGTTGTCATGGCGATCCCAATCCGCTTGCTTGCCCAATCTCGCAACTCCCTCGTTCTACTAACCGCAACTCGGATCTCCGAGTGACCAACGTTGATCGGAATTGAGCTGATTTCTCG
>JBPCVD010000812.1:0-8627 GCA_051010815.1 Rubripirellula sp. | reverse complement strand
CGTGGCGTCCCACAACCGATGCCAAGGTTTGCAGAGATCGACGGACAGCCGACGGTCGCGCTGGGGGTGATGGTCCGATCGGCGAATCGCATCGATCGCTGGCGAGAGAGTGTGCAGCAGGAACTCGATGCCTTTCAAAGAGAGTTGCCGAGCGGGATTTCTCTGAAGATCACGCTGGACCAGAACGAATATGTGGAATCGCGACTCAGCAGCCTTACGTTCAGTCTGCTGTTGGGCGCAACGGCAGTCATCTTCGTCGTGCTTTGTTTGATGGGGTGGCGAAGTGCGATGATCGTTGCTGTCGCTCTACCGCTTTCCGGATTTACGGTTCTGTTCGGGCTTCGGGTTTTGGAAATCCCCATCCATCAAATGTCCATCACCGGAATGATCATTGCATTGGGGCTGCTGATCGACAATGCGATCGTGATGGTCGACGAAGTCGTGACGGAGATGCGAGAGGGACGGTCACCGATCGATGCCGTTGCATCAACCGTACGACACCTGGCACTTCCGCTCGCCGGATCGACGGTGACGACGGCCTTGGCCTTCGCACCAATCGCAATGATGCCTGGCCCCGCTGGCGAGTTCGTCGGCTCGATCGCAGTGAGCGTGATCTTGGCAATTTTTGCTTCGTTGTTGTTCTCCCTGACGGTGATCCCCGTTCTGGCCGCGAAGTTTGCCCACCGTGCGGGGCGAAAAGAGAGTCATTCTTCCGATTCGGGCTGGCTCGGTAAGACTTTTCGTGACGGCCTTTCCAGCCGTCGCGTCGGCGACGGCTATCGACGCCTCCTCTTCTGGATCTTCCGTCGACCCATGCGTGGCATTGCAATCAGCATGGCGTTACCGGTGGTCGGTTTCGTCATGTTCACGCAGCTTCCAGAGCAGTTCTTTCCCCCGGCCGATCGAGACCAATTTCACATTGAATTGGAGTTGCCCGCGAATGCATCCATCGACGCGACTCGCACCGCGGCGCAGCGGATCGACGAACTCTTGCGAGACTCGGGCGCCGAACGCATTACCTGGTTCTATGGCGAGAGCGCGCCCGCTTTCTATTACAACGTGCTCGCATCGCGACGCGGCGTGGCAAACTTTGCCAGCGCGGTCGTGCGAATGAATTCCACAGATGGCCTCCGAGAAACACTGCGGTCACTTCAACGACAAGCCGACACCCAGGTACCCAACGCGCGGGTCCTTGTCAGACAATTGGAACAAGGCCCACCCTTCACCTCGCCGATCGAAATACAGGTCTTCGGCCCAGACCTAGATCAGCTTCAGCGTCTGGGAGACCAAGTTCGCGTTGCTCTTGCTTCCGTGCCGGACGTCACGCACACAAAGTCTCTCTTAGGGGAAACGTTGCCGTCGATTTCGCTACGTGTCGACGAGGCTGCGGCCAGGCTGGCAGGTTTTCAGCCCACCGATATCTCACGACAATTGTTCGATCAATTGGAAGGATCTGTGGGTGGCCAGGTTCTGGAGGACACCGAACAGATCCCCGTTCGTGTTCGAGTGGGTGATGAACTTCGGGGTGACCTCGCTGGCATCGCGTCGTTGGAACTGATTCGTGGCGACCGACTTGTTCCCCTCGCAAGCGTGGCGGACGTTCACATCCTGCCGGAGGTCGCGGTTATCCCGCGAATGAATCGTCGACGCATGAATCGAATCGAAGGGTACATCGCGGCAGGAACCCTTCCCTCCAAATCGCTAGCGATGTTTCAACAGCGACTCGATGACTCCGGCTTCGAACTTCCACCAGGCTATTCATTGGAATACGGTGGCGAAGCCTCGCAGCGAGACCAAGCAGTTGGCAACTTGATGGCGAACGTGGGCGTGCTAGGCGTGTTGATGATCGCAACGATGGTACTTTCATTTCGCTCGTTCCGGCTCGCCAGCATCATCTTCGCGATCGCATTGGCAAGTGTCGGCTTAGGAATGATCGGATTGTGGTTCGGAGGCTTCCCGTTCGGCTTCATGGCCATCATTGGGACGATGGGACTGATTGGCGTCGCCATCAATGACTCGATTGTGGTGCTCGCCGCTTTGAAGGAACAACGACCGCAAGGTCCGACCGCCGTCAATCAGACCGTTGACATTGTCATGCGAAGCACGCGACACATCGTGGCCACTACGCTGACGACAATCGCTGGATTCGCGCCACTGATTCTGGGGGGCGGTGAGTTCTGGCCTCCACTTGCGATTGCTATCGCCGGCGGAGTATCGGGCGCGACCCTGCTCGCCCTCGCATTTGCCCCCTCGGCTTACCTGCTGCTGACTCGATGTAATTCGTGTGTCCCCACGCAGGGAACGAAACACCAGCTGCAAGAAGAAGATGCGGCCGTTCCCATCGTGGCGGATTCGATCGAAATGCCGCACGCGGCGGCCGCCGTGGCGACTGGCTAGCGGGACCGATCCAACGCGACCGCCCGCCGATGGCAGATCGAGAATGCGTGGTGGGTGTCGGCTGGGAAACGCATGGCGGGCGGCCAGAGTGTGTAAACTCTCGGTGTTCCACTCCCGCCCCTTAACCCACCGTTTGACATGAGTCGAGCTATCCTCGTCGGCCTATCGAGCTGGCCCCTCATCCTCGCCGTGGTTGCCTCAACGAATTCCCTTCGAGCCGAAACGCTCCGGCAGCCACTCGCACTGACGCAGCAACTTCAATCGACCGCACCAGCCACGCTTGCGGAGCAAGCACAAATACGTGGTGACGCGAAGCGAGGTGCATTCGTTTTCCATACCTCTCCCGCAGCATGCGTGAATTGCCACCAAGGTGATGGAAAGGAATCCCCACTCGGCCCCGACCTGGCGAAACTTGGACAGATCACTGATGTGCACGTGATCGAATCGCTTCTCTTTCCATCGAAGTCCATCCGCAAGGGTTACGAAACTGTCTCGGTGCTGACGACTGACGGCGAGTTGCTTGTCGGAATGCTCGTGAAGAAGAATGACGACGCGATCACGTTACGAGTCGCCTCCGATCTGAGTCACGACAAAACCATCCCGATTGACGATGTCGAGGCGGTAAAGACGAGTGAAAAATCTATCATGCCTGACGGCTTGGTTGGTTCGATTGGCGACCTGCGAAACTTCTATGACTTGGCGAAGTACATCATGGAAGTAGCCGAGGGTGGTCCTACCCGTGCTGAGGAATTGAGACCTTCTCCGGAAGAACTCTTTGTGGAAGATGACACGGTCGACCTGGATCACGCGGGGATCCTCAGCAAGCTCAAATCTCGTGACTTCGAAGCGGGAAAATCGATCTATCACGGCTACTGTTTCAATTGCCACGGCAACGACGGCAATACGCCGTCGCTGCCGACGGCGCGGGCGTTCGGAACGCAAAAACTTCGCTTTGGAGCTGACCCGTATCGCATGTTCCTGACATTGTCGCATGGCAATGGCTTGATGGCTCCAATGCGTCACCTGACCGCGAAGGAACGGTATCAGGTCGTGCATTACGTTCGAGAGCAGTTCATGCGGCCGACCAACCCTGACTACATCAAGGTTGATACCAACTATTTGCGAACGCTTCCCAAGGGCACCAAAGATGGGTCCGAAGTCCCGAACATCGATCGCGACTACGGCCCCGCGTTGGCGTCTCAACTGCGTCGTGAATTCAGTAGCGTACTGAACGTTGACTTGGGTGCGTACACGATCGCATACAACCTGCACTCCCTTGATCAAGCTGGGCTTTGGCGTGGCGGAATTGATCTCAGCGATACCCAACACGTTCGCGATCGCGGTGAGGGAACCGTCGATCCGCTGACGCCCGATGTCGCAGAACTTCAGGGCTGGGCTTGGGGTCATGGGGGCACTCTTGACTACGCTCGTGAGTCCCTACTTCCACGTGGCCCGATTCCATCATCATGGATGGACTACCGCGGCCATCATTTGCATGGCGACCGAGTGGTGCTGAACTACTCGATCGACGGACGCCGCGTGTTCGAGACTCCGCAAGCAAAGAAGAATCAGGTCATTCATTCGTTCGAGATTGGCGGCGGCAAACCATTGCTGCTAGCGGTCGGACGTGGACTTGAACACGATGACGCAACGACGGGAGTCGCCGTTCTCCCTTGGACCAGCGTGCCAAATGAATTGGTGAAATCGGGCGTGGCAAGTGAATCGATCGCGATCAGCTATGTCAGCAGCGCGGACGGCGTGCAGTCGTTCACAGCGGTGCGAGTGCGCGGCGATATCGATGGGATGCGTTGGAACTGCGATGAAAAAGATCGACTGACGCTGCGTATCCCCGAAGACGAAGAAACTCGGGTCATCGAAGTTCAACGAGGGTATGGAAGCGACAGCGAAGCGTTGGCTCAGTGGCTCTCGTCGACCCTGCCTGCAGCTCCACCTCGATCTCCAAGCAAACTGACGAGAGGTGGGAAGCCCTTGTGGCCGGACGTATTGACCACGGTGGGGTACCAAGGGCTCGAACCCGACGGTTACGCACTCGATACGCTGACGCTACCCGACAAGACGCCTTGGAACACGTGGTTCCGCACATCGGCGCTCGATTTCTTTGACGACGGACGCATGGCAGTCGCCACCTATGGCGGTGACGTTTGGATCGTTTCCGGGATTGACAAAGAACTCCGCGAACTACGCTGGAAACGATTCGCTGGCGGACTGTACGAACCCTTTGGGCTCAAAATTGTGGATGGCCACGTGTTCGTCACGTGCAAGGATCGACTCACAAAACTTCATGATTTGAATGCCGACGGCGAGGCGGACTTTTACGAAAGTTTCAGCGCTGACACCGATGTCTCCGTGAACTTCCACGCCTTCAACTTCGACCTGCAAACCGATGCCGCGAACAACTTCTACTACTCAAAGAGCGGACATGGTGGAGATTCAGCCATTCCAGGCGCGGTGATCAAAGTCTCTGCTGACGGAAAAAACCGAGAGCTTTTTTGCACTGGATTCCGCACGCCCAATGGAATGGGGATGTTGCCCGACGGACGCCCCACGGCCAGCGACAATCAAGGACAATGGACACCAGCGTCTAAGGTGAATCTGCTTCGCCCGGGAGGCTTTTACGGTTGGGTTCAAACGTATTCGATCCCCGGCAAGTGGGAACCGGGAGGCGGCTCAATCGACGTCACCAAAGTCGTACCACCGACGTCGTTTGACCCTCCGCTCATTTGGATGCCTCAGGAATTCGACAATTCATCCGGCGGGCAACTGTGGGTCGACGACGAGCGTTGGGGCCCATTGTCAAAACACTTGCTGCACACGAGCTTTGGCAAGGGTTGGATGTCCTACATGATGATGCAGGAGTTCGACGACATCACGCAGGCCGCGATCATCAAAATACCATTTGATTTTCGGACCGGAATCATGCGAGCACGTGTGAATCCAGCAGATGGCCAGGTCTACGCGACGGGCCTCCAAGGCTGGAATGGTGGTGGGCGAATAGGCTTGCTCGACAGTGGCGTGCAGAGGATTCGCTACACAGGACGTCCCTGGAAAATGGTGAGCGATTGCCAGGTTGAATCAGATGGACTCCGAATCTCCTTTAACTTCCCCTTGGATCCTGACAGCGCGACGAACTTGGATTCCTACGTGGCCGAACACTGGAACTATCATTGGCGACGCGAATACGGATCCGACATGTACTCGCCAATCACGGATGAGCCCGGCGCAGCGAGGATGAACGTCGAATCGATCACACTCGCTGCAGACGGCAAGAGCGTCAAGCTGAACATCGCCAACGTCATCCCTGTGGATCAAGCACATCTGATTCTGAAGGTGAAAGCAAACGACGGCTCACCATTCGAAGAAGAAATCTACTGGACCATCAACGGCGTACCGCAACGCTAACGTATCGCCGATCCGTCTGACTCCCCTTTCGTTTAGGTACAGCACATGCCTTTTCCTGGCACCACCCAAACTCTCGCCATCGTTACGGGGATCTCGCTCAGCTTTCTGGCTGCATCGATCACTTCGACGCGTGCGAATGACTTCGCTGAGCAAGATCTCTTCGTTTCTGGACAGGCAGGCTACCACTCTTTTCGTATACCTTCGATCATTGCCGCAAAGGACGGCACACTCATCGCACTTTGCGAAGCGAGAAAGGAGAGTCGCTCCGACACTGGAAATATCGACCTCGTCATGCGGCGCTCTCAGGACGATGGGAAGTCGTGGTCGGAGATCGAAGTCGTCTGGGATGACGGCGACAACACCTGTGGCAATCCGTGCCCCGTGCTCGATCAACAAACAGGGACTATCTGGATGTTGCTCACATGGAATTCGGGCAAAGTCCATGAAAAGGATATCCAACCAGGATTCGGCGATGATTCTCGACGCGTGTTTGTGACGAGCAGCCGCGATCACGGTACGAGTTGGGCCGAGCCAACCGAGATCACACGCAACACCAAACAGAAGGATTGGACGTGGTATGCCACCGGTCCGGGCGCGGGCATCCAGATCCGATCAGGCGTCAACCGCGGGCGATTGGTCATCCCATGCGACCACAAAACAAAGACTCCCTCAGGCACAGAGTTTCGAGCGCACGTCATCGTCTCGGATGACCACGGGGCGACTTGGCGTCTCGGAGGCGTCGCACCGAAACCGCAGGTCAACGAATGCGAGGTCGTAGAGCTGAACTCCGGACGTCTGCTGCTCAACATGCGAAACTATGACAAATCGGTCCGAGCACGGCAAATTTGCGTCAGCGACGATGGCGGCGACCAATGGACGGACCAGCGGCATGCACCAGCGTTGATCGAACCGACCTGCCAAGCGAGCATCCGAAGTTATCAAACGGCATCAGATGCGAAGCCCCCATCCGAGCAGGTCATCCTATTCTCGAATCCGGCGAGCGAAGACAAACGTGAGAACATGACCGTGCGGGTTAGCTTTGACGACGCCCAAACATGGCCCTCCTCACGCACGATTTTCCCAGGACCGAGCGCCTATTCCTGTCTTTGTGTACTCAAGGACGGAAAGATTCTGTGCCTTTACGAAAAAGACGGCTACAAACGAATCAGCCTCGCCTCATTCGATCTGTCTTGGATTACAGAGCAACCTGGCTCACCATGACTCGACGCCAATCGAGTCGCTTCCACTCTTTCAATCTGAATCTACCCCTAGGTGAACAGCATGCAACCTCGCATCACCCGACGAGCATTCGTGAAGTCGACGGCAGCAGTCGCATCGATCTCCACCACAGGACCTCTCATCCTGGCTGCGGAGGACAAGACGGGGACGAAAGAGCCAATCGTCGGCGAAGGAGAGTATGCCTACCGCTGCGTCCATCATTGGGGACGCGACTCTCTGCCGAGTTCGCACGATTATGGCAATGCGTCCCACGGTGTTGCTGTCGACAAGAGCGGCATGGTCTACATCACGCACACAGGTCGGCCTGATTCTGTTTACGTCTTCGATCCAGATGGCCAATTTGTAAAAAGCCTCGCTGGCTTTCATACCGCAAAGAACAAAGAGACAACGACTTCGAGCGGTCATGGGATTGATATTCGCGAAGAACATGGCGAGGAGTTTTTGTACCTAGCGGCTGCCAACACCAAGATGTCCTTCGCCAAGAGCAATTTGGATGGAGAAATCGTTTGGCAGCGTGACAAGAACGCAATCTTTGAGCATGCCGACTTTGCCGGTCGCAAGAAACTCAGGTTTCGCCCGACGAATACGAGCTTCCGCCCCGACGGTGGTTACTATCTGGGCGATGGCTACGGCAGCAACTACCTGTACGAATACGATTCGAATGATGAATTCGTCCGCGCGATTGGTGGAGCGGGAAAACAGGATGGCCAGTTTGCCACTCCCCATGGTCATTGGCTCGACGATCGCGATGGAACGCCCAAGTTGGTGGTTGCGGATCGTGCCAATGCACGTCTTCAATGGTTCGACATGGACGGAAACCATCTGCGCACTCAGGGTGACTTTCTTTTCCCTGCAGACATCGACAGCCAGGGCGACTTACTGCTTGTACCTGACTTGCATGCTCGAATCACAATCTTGGATGCATCCAACACTCCCGTCGCGCAATTGGGTGATGATGAAGCGTGGCGAGCACGGGTGCTGGACAAGCAGGAAGGGATGCGGACGAGCCCGCAAAAATGGCAACCAGGGAAATTCGTCCATCCTCACGATGCCTGTTTCGACGCGGACGGAAACATCTACGTGGCGGAATGGGTCCGCGGAGGTCGCGTGACGAAACTTGTCAAAGCATAGAAAACGTCATTGCGATTTCAGCTTTGAGCGGTTTGAACACGTTCCCTCAAACGAGCGCGGCTTAGGAACAGTCCTGCACGGCGCATCAGGTTTCCGGTTTCTCTCTGCGCGTGATCGGAAATGCGCAAGTCGCCATCACGCTCGCTGATCCGAGAACGGATCAAACAACTTGCCATTTAAGCGGACGGATCATTTTCCGAATTGGCGTGCTCGTTTCGATCGAGGAATTGCGCCATTCTCCTGGCCTCCCTTCGTTCTTTTCGGCGTGCCTTCTCGAGTGGATCGCGAATGACACGTATCCATTCTCGCACTTGGTCCCATAACCGCATTTCGCGTCTTCCCAGAATTGCCTGACGTGCTTGAACACCGAAGCAAACGGGACGGCGGCAGAATTGAACTGACATGGCGGGATGACCGGTTCCCGCTGCTAACGCTTACGC
>JBPCVD010000811.1:0-10412 GCA_051010815.1 Rubripirellula sp. | reverse complement strand
GATCAGTTACGAAAAGTTGTGGGCCACAGTCTTGGCTGGGGTCGCCGTTTTGGGGATCGGATTTGGGTACTCCGGTTGGCGCGTTACGAATCCGACGATCAAGGCAGTTGCATTCTCGATCGCGACGGCCGTTGCCGGTTTCGTAATCTATGCGCTGGCGACTCAGTTTCGAATCGGCGATCCGGGATTGCGAATCGTTTGGCAGTTGACGAAGGGATTGGGGGCAGGAGTGATCCTGTTGATCGGATGTCAAATGCTGTTCGACAAACAAGGCGGCAATGTACTGCTGCACCTCGGCGTCGGCCTTCTCATGGTCGGTCAGTTCGCATTTGGCGACCGGCAACTGGAACAACGATTGAGCCTCGTCGAAGGTGAATCATCGAACACACTGGTGAACCTGGATGTCGTCGAAATGACATTCATTAAGAAGGGTGACGCGGGCGAGGAAGTGGTCGCGATTCCCGGCAGCCGACTTCGTTTGGCGGCGCAGCAGGAAGAGCTCATTTCCGACGAGGCGTTGCCCGTGGACGTGCGAGTTGTGAAATTTTTCGACAATTCAACGTTGAAGGATCCTGAGCCGGAAGAGAAGAACTTGGCGACCGTGGGAGTCGGTCTGCGAGCGGGCGCGGTCGAGACAAGCAAGTCGGGCGGCACCGATAGTTCGATGAACCTGACTTCTGCCTACGTGGAACTGTTGGAAAAGCCTTCCGGAGATTCCCTGGGAACTCATCTGATCAGTCAGCTGCTGTCCGATCGGAAAATGCTGATTCCGGACGGGACGAGCGATGACATTTATGACACGGTCACCGTTGGCGATGACGCTTACGAGATCGGCATGAAGTTTCACCGCGAAGTGAAACCCTACTGGGTTCAATTGGAGGATGTCCGACGCGTGAATTACAGCGGAACGGAAACGCCACGAGACTATTCCTCCTTCATTCGGATCGTGGACACGGAAACAGGAGAGGATCGACGAGAACGCGTCTGGATGAACAATCCGCTGCGATATCGTGGGGAGACTTTCTATCAATCCAATTACACGGAGCTTCCCGGCGGCAAGGAAATGACCGGAATTCAAGTGGTCCGTAACTCCGGATGGCTGATTCCATATCTTGCTTGCAGCATCACTGCATTGGGAATGTTGGCCCACTTCTTCGGAACGTTGACACGATTCCTCAAGCGTCGCGAGCGTGAAACGCGGAAGGAACAAGCGGAGTTGGCAGAATTCAACCAGCAACCGCCGTCCAACTGGCCTGTGATTGCGACCGTCGTTGGATTCGTTGCATTGGCTGGCGTGATGCTTGTCCCCTGGCAGGCGGTCATGAACAAGATGCGTCCAACTGCACGGGTGGCAAAGTACGACTTCTATACTGCTGGCACAATTCCAACACAGTTTGGTGGGCGAGTCATGCCGCTTGATGCTTATGCTCGTCAAACCTTGAAGGCGATCAGCAATAAGGAATCACTTCCTCTGGACAAGGCTCCCGCACGGATCCAGCGACGCGTGTCGGGCGCAGCCCCCGTTCCTGAAGGGGAAGGGCAAACGATGACCGAGAGTGCGTCCGGTGGATCTTCCCGAAAGAAGATGTCGGCGATGCAATGGTTGATGGAGGTCGCTGTTGATAACCGCGAGTTGCGTTTCTTGCCGATGTTCCGCATCGATGCCGAAGAAGTGCGCAGCGAACTTGGTCTCAATCGTCGTGAGAGCAAGCTCTACTCGTTGAATGAGATCAGCAAGCAGTGGGGACGTGTCAGCAAAATGGTTGACGATGCGGCGAAGAAAGAGCCCAGGGATCAATCGTTCAAAGAGCGGAAGCTACTTGAGCTCGACCGTCGGACGCGTCAGTACACGTTGACGGCCGCAGCGTTTCGTCTGCCCATCCCCGAGGAGATTTCTGCCGAGGAGTTCGAGAAGATTTTTCCTGGGTCCGATGAACAGATGCGGCAGATGTTCGCGCTGAGGGAGCTCGAGCGACGAATGGATGCCTTAACCAACATGCCAGCGCCGGCCATCGTTCCTCCGTCGGAGGAAGTTGCCGCAAGTGCGGTCGACGAGCCCAAGTGGGCGGCCTTTGGCTCAGCCTTCTTCGATCACTATCGTGAACTGGCTCGATCGGGCGAACTGGATGGCAAACCTGCGCCGGGAATCGAGAGCTTTGGCGATATGATCAAAGCCTACGGTGACGAAGATACCGAGGCGTTCAACGTTGCGGTGGACGGGCATCTTGCTTCGGTTCAGTCCTACCCGGTTCCGGGCTACAGCGCCGGAATCGTTTCTCTCGAACGATGGATGCAATCGAACTGGCCGACGGGTGTGGCGATGGTGCTGTACCTGATCACGCTCGTGATGGGCCTCGTCTACTTTGCCGTGAACTTGCCGCGATTGAGACAAGCAGTGTGGGGAACGCTTGCCGTCGCGATCCTGATTCACACGATTGCGATTGTCTGTCGGATCACGATCACCGGCCGCGCGCCGGTGATCAATATTTACTCATCAGCCGTGTTCATTGGCTGGGCCGCCGTTCTGTTCGGTTTGGTTTTAGAGCGAATTTTCCACTATGGAATCGGCAACATTCTTGCGTCCACCGCCGGCGTGTTGACGCTGTTAGTCGCATACGGTCTGAACACCGGGGATACGATGCCGGTGTTGCAAGCGGTCCTGGACACGCAGTTCTGGCTTGCGACTCATGTGATCAGCGTGACTCTCGGGTACGTGGCGACCTTGGTGGCCGGCACGCTTGGTGCTGGCTACTTGCTCGCAGGATGGCTGCAGAAAGACACGAAGGTCATGCGAGATCTTTACCGTTGTTGTTACGGGGCGGCCTGTTTCGGCATCCTCTTCAGTTTCGTCGGAACCGTGTTGGGTGGTCTTTGGGCCGACGACAGCTGGGGACGCTTCTGGGGCTGGGACCCGAAAGAAAATGGCGCTCTTCTGATCGTCATCTGGAATGCCCTCATGCTGCATGCAAGATGGGACGGAATGGTAGGAGCCCGTGGATTTTCGGTGCTAGCCATCGGCGGCAACATCGTGACCGCGTGGAGTTGGTTTGGGACCAATGAACTGGGGATTGGTTTGCACAGCTACGGTTTCACGTCGGGCGTACTGATGTGGCTGACGATCTTCATCGGGACTCAGTTTGCACTGATTCTGTTGGATATCGTTTTCCGCTTCGCCAAGCTGACCTTTGGAGCGAAGCCGGCGTCCTAGCGGCGATCGCTTGAAGTGCGACTCGCGCGAAACCAAAACGGTCTCGCGCGGTTTGGGGGACGTGATCAGCGCGGCTGAGAGATCGTCGGACCGCCGCGAAAATTCTCAGCGGAGCGAATGCGTGGCGGCTGAGCGTTGGGGTGAGGCAGAGGACGGCTCGGCGGAATGAAGACCTTCGTGAGCCATCGAGTCTGATCGGACATTGGGATCAGCACGCTATGGGCCGGTGCGATCGCGGTGATGACCTTCAATGAATCGAGGGTCCCGTCAGTGGAGAAGACCAGCGGGTATCCGTCCAAGCACAAAGCCACGTCGGACGGGAAGCCCTCGTAACCACGCTCGCTTCGGCAGATCCCGTTGAGCTCCAGCTGAGTGTTGTTGACGTTGAATCCCACTGCGAGACGATCAAACGGCACGCTGTCGTCTTGTCGGTCGATCAATGGGGTTGGTAAACGCAACTGAAAACCGAAGTGCTGCTGACATGAATGAAGCAGGCTGCGTCCCACCATGCCGTCGCGAGCCACAATCGAACCGGCGATATCGCTTCGACGCATCTGAGGTTCAATGCGGCAGCGTTCCAGCCACAGAGTCGCTGAACCAGTCAGGCGGTGCGTGTGCCGTTCGAACAGCCGGTCGAGCGAGATCTGCGAAAAGCTTGACCCGCTCAGATCGACCGACCAGGTTTCGGCATCGATCTGCCATCGCATCGTCCCGGTGTACTCCGCATCGGTCCCCAAACCTTCCATTTGAGGGATGAACTCGGCAACCGCAGAGCAGGGCAGGGCAGTGCCACGTGTGTCGAGTGTCCATTGAGTCGATGGAAGATCTTGGTTGCGATCCCGTAACACGCTCACGCTGACGGGAGAATCGGAGCGTGTGTTGGCAGGCAAACCTTCAATCGTCGCTTCGATCGTGCGGTCGCCCTGACGGATCCAGGCATCGATGTCGGTGAACGTCAAGTCGCCCGTGCGACTATGGATCGTTAAGTCGTTCGCCGCAGCTCGAACGGGAAGACTGGTTTGGTCCGGGCGGCACAAGAAACGATCGTGAAGCAGGTCCCAGACACTCCGCAGTTCGCGCGAACGTACCTCGGGTTGTTGCAATAATATGGATACCCGTTTTCCATCGTCGACCCATTGAATTTCACGCACTCGCGCGACTTCGTTTTGTGACTCGGGCTCGACGACTCGAACGCTGAAAAGTTCGAGCGTGGAGGGAGAGGAGCGTTGGAAGTCATCGATCTCAATCTGAAGTCCGGTCGACTGCGAGAGCCTTGCCTCGATGGCACGAAGCGTTCGGTGGTGGTGCCAGGGCGTCCAGGTCACCAGGATGCAGAGAAACGTAAGACAGGTAGGAACGGCGCAGCAGAAAACGAACATCAGCCTCGCGATCGCTCGCTGCGTTCGTTCATGCATCCGAAATCCTCGCTGGCGCCAATCGGAAGCTGCTTGGAGGCTCTATCCTGCTAGCAATTGGATATCCTCTGGCCGATGACGTGCCGCGATCTTAGATTCACGGCCTGATTCGCCGATAGGTCGTTTGGGAAGATTGTGTAATGTGGGCAAAACTCGCGAAGCATTGGTTCTTGGCCTCGCTCGCCATTTGCTTCGCATGGGGCTATTTCGCCGCGGAGCTTTGGCGACCGCTGCTGGAAATGCGTCTGTTACGCGACGGAATCGTGTTTGTCGTGATGTGGGCAATGGGAGTCACGCTTCGACCCGATGCGATTCGAAACAGCTTGGCGAAGCCGATTCCGTCTTTGCTTGCAATCGCGACCAACGTCTTACTCGTTCCGCTTCTAAGCTTGCCGACGATGTTGTGGTTGCCGGATCGATTGTTTGGGGGGCTCTTTGTCACGGCAATTGTTCCATGCACATTGGCCTCCGCCTCCGTGTGGACTCGCAATGCGGGAGGAAATGATTCGGTCGCCATGATGACGACTGTGGTCACCAACTTGGCCTGTGTCGTCGTCGTGCCTCTAGGCATCATGTTGGTACTCGCATCACACGCGGATATTGACGTGGTCGCCCAAGTCCCGAAGCTGTTTGCGATCGTCGTTGTACCTTTGATCTTGGCGCAATTCACGCGAAGGCTAGGCGCCGATCAGTGGGCTGATCGGAATAAGACGCGGCTGTCGATCCTCGCGCAGTGCGGCATGCTGATCATGGTGACGTTTGGCGCAGCGACCAGTGCAGGCATGGTCGGACAGGCTGCGGCGAGCGAATCGACCCCGTGGTTGGTCGGCGCATTGCTTCTTCTTTCCGCTGTAGGTGTCCACTGTGTGGCGCTGGCTTGTGGGATCACGACTGCAAAACTGCTTCATGTCGAGCGGGAAAGTCAGATCGCCGTCGGGATCGCCGGCAGCCAGAAAACCTTGATGGTTGGACTTCAAATCGCGATCGACTGTGGCGTCAGCGTGATCCCGATGATCATTTACCACTTGGCCCAACTCGTCATTGATACCGTCGTCGTTGAGCGTTGGAAATCTGCTTCGGCACAGCGAGAAACAGCGACGTTGTCGCGAGAGGATTAGATCGTATTGCACGACTCTGAGGATGTTCGTCTGCGTTGGATACCGTTGTTGTGGCGGAACCGTTAATGATCGATCCGATTCGCTGGAAGCGTCCAAACTCAATCGTATGGAGAACCAGCGGGTCGGATCGCCAGAATTCTTTGTGCAGTTCCGAACGACGGGAGCAGCGGAGGCCGTCTTTGATCGGGTACGATAGACGCTCGCGACCGATACAGACCGACACATTATGACTTGTACTCGCCGTCTAAAATTGATTCGTCGATCCCGCCTGTTTCCCTCCGTTACCGAAATCAATTGAAGCCATGCTTTTTCGAATCACAGCGGCCATTCTGATGATCGTCCCCTGCCTCGACGGGTATGCGGAGACGCCTGCATTCGAAGTGCAGGAGGAGATCGTCTACTCGACCGTGGACGAGAAGGATTTGTTGCTCGATGCTTTCGTTCCAACCAAGGAGGGAGCTCATCCGGCCGTCCTCGTTGTCCATGGTGGCGCATGGCGAACCGGGAACCGCAAGCAACTTCGCGGCTATGCGAACGCTTTGGCGGAACGTGGTTTCGTTTGCTTTGCAATCGACTACCGTCTTGCTCCGGATCATAAGTTCCCTGCCCAAATCGAAGACTGTCGAGCAGCGGTGAAATTCATTCGCGATCATGCAGGGGACTACAAAGTCGACCCAGCCCGACTTGGCGCCATTGGATACTCGGCCGGCGGGCACCTCGTTTCGTTACTGGCGACCACAGGCGAGCCTCCGAGTGAGGAAAACGGAAATGTTGATACGCGCATCCAAGTCTGCGCGGCGGGCGGGGCGCCGACCGATTTTCGTTGGTTTCCCGACAACGGGAACTGGGCTGAGTATTGGATGGGAGGCAACCTCGAGTCTGCGAAGGACAACTTCCATGACGCTTCGTCGGCAGCTTTCGCGGATGCCGACGACGCTCCCGTTTTCTTTTTCAATGGATCCGCTGATCGGATCGTTCCTTTGATGTGGACGAAGAAGTGTTACACCGCGCTGAAATCGGCCGGCGTGAAGACTGAGCTCTATACGATTGAGGACGCTAGTCACATGCAGGCTGCCGCCGATCAGGAGGCTTTGGAAAAGGCCTACGCATTTCTGCAGACGGAACTGATTCCCACCGAGGTTGAGCTTGTCTCGGGTGACGGTGCTGAGAAGGAACCGGTGACGGCTTCGGAGATCGAGTAACGTCCACGTCGAAAAGCCTCCGGTCGAATGGGGCGCGTTGCTCGGGAATGGAATCGGCGATAGAGGACGGCCAACGGCGGATTCCTGAAGATCGCCGATTCGCCGCGATTCGAGCCTGAATGGTCGCTTCGGCCACCAGCGGGGCAGTGCAGGGTGTGCTCGTTAGGAGTCCTAAACTCCCGGTCGACGAACCGAGTCCCGGATCCCGCAGGCCACGTGAACTGGCCCGAATCGGCTCTTGCCCCCGATTTTCTTGGCCGTCCCTCAGCTGGCCATCATTCCGAGAAAGCAAAGGCCTTGAACAAGCGGACGCCTCTGACGTACATGGCGGGGCCGTGTGGTGCTGTACCAAGCCAGCGTCACCTCCCCTCAAACCATTGAAAGACGCCATGAAAGACGGCATTCACCCCAATTATCAAGAGACGACCGTGACCTGTGGTTGCGGCAACTCATTCCAAACTCGCAGTGTCCGTCCTGAGCTGAAGATTGACATCTGCAACGAGTGTCATCCCTTCTACACCGGCAAACTGAAGTACGTTGACACGGCGGGACGTATCGACAAGTTCCAGAAGAAATTCGCAGCGGGAACGTACGGCAGCTTGGCGAAGAAGGGCAAGAAGTAGCTTTTCAAGCCTCCGATCATCATCACAGCCGCGCGGTCATCGATGCCGTCGCGGCTGTTTTCATACGCACTCGATTCCTTTTCGGTATTCCTCGAATCGAGCCCATTTCCGAGTGCGTCCTTCGTTAGCTAGGACCATGGCTCGGGCGACCAAGTTCGCCCAGCACATCACGAAGATATCACCATGAGTGGATCGATCCGCGACACGTTGGAAGAGAAACTAGCTCGTTTCGAGCAACTCGAACGAGATATGTCGGACCCGGAGGTGCTTGGCAATGGAGCGCGAATGAGTGCGACGGCGCGTGAGCATGGTGGGTTGGCCAAGTTGGCGAACAAATACCGCGACTTCAAACGGTTGACGGACGAGATTCGTGATTGCAAAGAAATGGCGGAAGCGGCTGAAGACGCGGAAGAGCGCGAGATGGCCGAAACCGAAATGGAAACTCTTCGCGAACAGCGCGAGGGAATTTGGGAAGAGCTGCTTTCCCTGACGGTGGGTGGCGAAGATAGTCACCGGACTCGGTGCGTGATGGAAGTGCGGGCGGGAACCGGTGGCGATGAGGCTGCGTTGTTCGCTCGCGATCTGTACGAGATGTACCGGCGGTATGCAGAGGCACGCCGTTGGAAGACAGAGGTCATGGACGCCAGCGCCACAGAAATGGGCGGTTTCAAGGAGGTGACACTGACGCTGGAAGGCGAAGGTGTCTATCGCGATCTCCAGTATGAGTCCGGGGGTCATCGTGTGCAGCGTGTTCCCGAAACAGAGACACAGGGAAGGGTGCACACGTCCGCGGCGACGGTCGCCGTGATGCCGGAACCGGAAGACGTTGAAGTCGATTTAAAAACGGATGATTACCGTGTCGACAAGTTTGGTGCTTCGGGTCCGGGCGGCCAGCACGTTAACAAAACCGAATCGGCGATTCGCTTGACGCATCACGAGACCGGCATCGTGGTGCAGTGCCAGGATGAGAAGAGTCAGCACAAAAATCTGGCGAAGGCATTGCGAGTTTTGAAAGCTCGGATCTACGAAAAGAAGCGGGAAGAGGAAGCGGCCAAGCAGGCCGAGCAACGCAAGGGATTGATTGGATCGGGTGATCGAAGCCAACGTATCCGGACCTACAACTTTCCACAGAACCGCTTGACCGACCATCGAATCAACCTAACGCTTTACAAGCTCGATCAGGTGATTGCGGGCGATTTGAGTCCTGTCACCGAAGCGTTGATCGAGTACGACCGCGATCAGCTTCGCGGCGATATGATTGACTGATCGAGTGCGACCATTGGACAGCGGAGCTGCTGAACGGATGCCAGAATCGACCGACGCATCGGAACGAACGCGACAAGGAAAAAACATGTCCGAACGCCAGGAGGAGCCGTGGACAGTGTTGCGGTTGTTGGACTGGACGACCGATTTCTTTCAACGGAAAGGGAGTGAGTCACCTCGGTTGGATGCAGAGGTGCTGCTTGCACATGCACGCGAATGCGCGCGTATCGAGCTCTACACCTCATTTGCTGAAGTGCCCACGGAGGAGCAGCGTATCGCGTTTCGCGAAATGGTGCGTCGACGCGGCGAAGGCACTCCCGTTGCTCAGCTCGTCGGTTATCGCGAATTCTATTCACTTCGATTTCGCGTCACCGAAGCGACTCTGATTCCCCGTCCGGAAACAGAACACCTGGTCATCGAGGCTCTTGATTGTGCCAAGTCGCTGAGTGTTCCAGATCGTCCGCTACAAATCGCTGATATCGGGACCGGTTCAGGGGCGATCGCGATCTCCATCGCCAAAAGCCTTGCCGAGTCAACCGTGACTGCCGCCGATGTCAGTGCGGACGCACTCAAAATCGCCAATTGGAATGCGGAACAATTGCAAGTCGCAGACCGCATCCGATTCGTTGAAAGCGATCTGTTAGCATCGGTGGATCAACCTGCAACGTTCGACATTATCTGCAGCAACCCACCCTATGTGAGCGAATCCGAATACGCGGAACTTTCGCCCACCGTTCGTGACTTCGAACCTCGACTTGCGCTCGTTTCTGGCGTGGACGGCACTGAGACCATTGCGCGTTTGATTGACGAGATGCCGGAACGCCTGAACGTGGGTGGTCGGCTGATCATCGAATTGAGCCCGATGATTGCCGACAAATGCGAAGACCTCGTGTCTTCGCATGGGGCATTCGGCGACCTGCGTTTCATCAAAGACCTGGATGGTCACCGTCGGATACTTTCCGTTGAGCGGAAGGCTTAGGCGACTGGCTCACACGATTCTTCAATAGGGAAATCGCCGAATTGATCCATTGCATGGGGTCACTGGAGTGTTTGGGGTCTGCACCGTGCGAGATCATCACTTGTTTGAGTCGTGACAGTTTCTCGATCGCTTCCGCAGGGCGTTCCGCGTCTTGAGCGTACATCATTAACGCTTTTGGCCAGATCGATTGTTCGGTACCTAACGCATAGACCGGAATCCAATCCGATGACCAGAACGTGTTCTTGGTTCGGATGGAGAATGCCCCATAACCTCCCACTACCGGGGTCTCCATCGAGTCGACCGTCATCGCGATCAGTTGTTGAAGTGTGGGGCCGGCATGCGTCGCGGCGAGTTCAAGTAGTTCGTTGCTCCGATCGGACTGCCATTGATAGTCGGCGTGAGTCAGCACGTTGGCAAGCCATTCCCAGTCCAACTCCAATTCGTCGGACTCAGCCAAAGAGACTGCGGCGAGGAGCATCGATTCATTCACAAGCCATGGTTCGATACCGCCGAAGCCCTGTGTTGAAAGGCTGGGGTCCTTCCACTGACTTGCTGCTTCGTTGATCTTTCTTCGGGCGTAGTCTTCAAGCCACTCGCCAACAAT
>JBPCVD010000810.1:0-3864 GCA_051010815.1 Rubripirellula sp. | reverse complement strand
GGGTCATCAAACGGGGCGAAACAACCGCGCCACGCGTCGCCAAGCTCATGGGCTAGAGGCGGACGTCGTGTTCGATCCGCCCATGGCAACGCCCCACGTCTTGATCTGCTCCCAAGCCTAAGACTTGTGACATTTCATGCAGAAGATGTGCGTTCGTGCACTGAAATGACGAAAATGGCTAAGCGCAACTTGAGTTCAACGTGATTCGCTTGCTTGCGTTTACGCGGGCCCGTAGATTGAATTGAGTCATAGCAATGCGCACGGCGGGAAACCGGGGTGAACGAACGTGGTGGATACACAGTCTTCTTCATCAAGCGAGGTTGAATTCGAACCGTCAGCGGAAGAGCTGATCACCACTCTCATTAACTCTGCGAATCACTTGGTTTGGTGTACGTCCCTGGACGGCACACGCTTGTTGTATGCCAACCCAGTTGCGTCACGCATTTATGGTCGTCCGCTTGAGGAATTGATTGCCAATCAGGACTACTGGCTCGAGGCAATTCACCCTGACGACCGTGTGACCGTCTTGCGAAACCTGTCCACATTGCTGGAGCGGTCGCAAATCGAACAGGAGTACCGAATCGTACGACCTGACGAGTCTGTGATCTGGCTGCACGATCGAATTAGCGTCGTTCAGGATGGCGATGGAAAGCCGATGTACGTCGGCGGAATCGGCACAGACATTACTGCGATCCGTGAATCGGAAGCCCTTTACTCCTCGCTTGTGGAGAGCCTGCCGCTGCATGTGATTCGCAAGGACATCAATGGACAAGTCGAGTTCGGCAATCAGAGATACTGCGAATCCATCGGATCGCCCTTGGAAGACCTGTTGGGGAAAACAGATTTCGACCTCTTCCCTCCCGATCTGGCAAAAAAATACTGCGACGACGACCGACACGTATTTGAAACCGGAGAGGTCTACAACGGAATCGAAGAACACGAAAACAGCAGCGGAGAACGTGTCTACGTCGAAATCTTCAAGGGCCCTGTACGCGATTCGCACGGCAAGATCAGTGGCATCCAGGTGATGTATTGGGATGTCACGGAACGCAAGCGTGCCGTCGAGGAAGTTCGAGCCGCAAAGGAATCGGCTGAACGTGCAAATCAGGCAAAGAGTGAGTTCCTGGCGAACATGAGCCATGAAATCCGAACGCCAATGAACGGCATCATCGGTATGACGGAACTGCTGTTCGGGACCGATCCCAGCGCCGAACAATGCAACTACTTGAACATGGTCAAGCAGTCCGCGAATTCGCTGCTTCGTTTGCTCAACGACATTCTTGACTTTTCCAAGATTGAGGCGGGCAAACTCGACCTGGAACACCGCCCATTCAGCCTGCGCGACTGTGTGGGTCAGACCATGCAGTCCCTCGGGGGCAGAGCTGGTGAAAAAGGTTTGGAACTGATCTGCAGTTTTGCAGAGGACACGCCCGACGCTTTGGTGGGAGACCCTGGACGCTTCGGGCAGATCATTGTGAACCTGGTAGGCAACGCCATTAAGTTCACTGAAGTTGGAGAAGTCGCGGTGAGCGTTTCGACTGACGTACTCGATGTCGACTCAGCGTGTCTGCACGTGCAAGTTCGCGACACGGGAATTGGCATCCCGGAAGCGAAGCAAGTCAAGATCTTCGACTCCTTTAGCCAAGTGGATGCCACCACAACTCGGCGATTTGGCGGCACCGGCCTGGGACTCGCCATTTCGTCCCAGTTGGTCGACTTGATGGACGGTCGCATTTGGGTCGAGAGCCACGTTGGGAAGGGAACGACATTTCACTTCACGGCCTGTTTCGACCGAATCCGTGAAGTAACACCGATGGCGTCGCTCTTTCAATTGCGCGGCCGCAAGGTCTTGATCGCGGACGATCACCCTTCGCAGCGAGCCTCTCTGTCTCAACTTCTGCGAAAATGGCAACTACAAGTCGTCGACGTCGCAAACGGCCCCGAGGCAATCAGCGCGTTCAAGCAGGCATCTTCAAAAGAAGAACCGTTTGAACTTGTATTACTCGATTCCGAAATGCCGGGCATGGATGGCTTCAATGTCGCCGCGTGCGTCCACGAAGATGCCAGTTTGCGCGACTGTCAAATGATCATGCTTTCCTCATCCGCCAAAGCAGGCGATGTTGATCGATGCCGACGACTGGGCGTTGCACGTTACATGCAGAAGCCCGTGGTCGAGTCGGACTTACTGTCATCCGTTCTTCAGCTCTTTGGCTTGCAGGAACCCGACAGAGTCTTTCAATCAACCGACGCGCTATCCGAATCGACCCAACCGCTCAAGATCTTGCTGGTGGAAGACGGCGAGGTTAATCAACAGGTCGCCGTCGGCTTTCTCGACCAACTAGGACACCAGGTCTTAGTCGCGTGTGACGGGCAAGAAGCGGTCGAGTTCTTTCAAGACGATGCCTTCGACCTCATTCTGATGGACGTGCAGATGCCCAACATGGATGGGCATGAAGCGACGCAGATCATTCGTGAAATGGAGCGTGTGTCTGGAATCCATACGCCCATCATTGCGATGACGGCAGGGGCCATGAAGGGCGACAAAGAACGGTGCCTGGAGTGCGGAATGGATGGATACCTCTCTAAGCCCATTGATCCGCAGCGACTCAAGAACATGATCCATCGCTGCACGCAAGAGACGTCGGCGGATCGCGAAGTGCAGGAAGTCGAGTTACCGGAAACAAACGGGCTTGAGGTGGCGGATTCCGGCGAAATTGAGTCTGCTCGGCAAGCTTCAACGGACGTTCAACCTAACGTGACGGTTCAAAATGACGACACCGTCGTTGACCTGAATGCCGCTCGCGAACTCTGCGGTGACAACGACGAACGGATCCGTATGCTCGCGGAGACTCTGCTCGACGAGGCTGAGGATCTGATCGTCCAGCTGCGATCCGCGATCGACGATGACGATGCGACCACGGTTCGCCGACACGCCCATTCATTAAAAGGGGCGGCTTCGGTTTTCGGCGCGACGTCGGTCGTCGCAGCTGCGCGCAGAATCGAGTCTCTCGGTGCGGACGGCGAACTCGCCGATATTGACGCACCGTTTGCTCGACTGACGGTAGAAGTTCAACGCCTGTCCATTGCTTTGCAGAGGGTCATCGAAACCGTCTGATGTCGGAAATTCGTGACTCAGTTCGCGTCGTTCGGCTCCGACGCAACTTGCCCGACTTGAAATCGAAGAGCCCTTCCCGCTAGCAGGCCGGTCGGATGTCCATTGGCCACCGCGGGTTGACCATTGACGAAGACAAACCGCATCCCTTCTGCGTATTGATGTGGTTCGTCGAACGTCGCTGTATCTCGTAGCGTCGCAGGATCGAAGACGACGATGTCCGCAACGAGCCCCGAACGAATGTGTCCTCGATCACTCATCGACAGGATCTTGGCGGGGAGGCCGGTCATGCTCCAAACGGCTTGCTCAAGCGGCACGACCTTTTCCTTCAGCGCGTAGTGGGCGATTTTTCGTGGGAATGTACCGTAGTTGCGTGGGTGAGGTTTCGTCGCGCCGGGCAACTTGACGCCACCGTCTGAAGCAGTCGCAACCCACTTGTGTCGCATCACGTGCCGCACGTCCTGTTCGTTCATGCTGAACTTCACGATGCTCGCGCCACCGTGATTAAGAATTTCGACAGCCACGTCGACGATCGGACGATCGTTCGACTTCGCGATCGCTGCGAGATCCATTCCGACCCACTCTGGCTTCGGGCTGTATTGCGCCAGACGGATGGCAGCGCCATGATCCGCCCTCTCGATCGCCTTCGCAATCAAGTCACGCATTTGCTTTCGCTTGGTTCGCAAACGCTCTTTCAAGTCATTGGAACCACCTTCCCGCGCCCAACTTGGCAGCACCGTTGCGCCCAACGA
>JBPCVD010000809.1:0-6228 GCA_051010815.1 Rubripirellula sp. | reverse complement strand
CCCAAATAGAGCGCATCATCGGTGGCGACCATTGTGTTGCGATGTAACATGAAACCGGGCGAGAGATCACGGCGCCACAAGATCGTTCCGTTGAATGCGTTGATGCACAGCAGCGTGTTGAGCATCGCGTTCTGATTGGCTTTGTGTGCAATGTGACCCATCGCCTTGTAGATCCGGCCGTTGGCGATCACGCTCTGTTCCGGCATCGGGCTAAACATGGGGTAGCCGATGAACTGAGTTCGAAAGCCGCCCCGAACAAGTTGGTCATCCGACTGAGGATTGTTGTCGGGACCGTGATAGGGATGGGACCAGTCGTCCGAACCCTCGGGAACCGGTTTGGTGAATCGTTTTGATCCCAACTTCGCAATTCCGTGTGGTCGTACGACCCGTAGGATTTCCTCCCGAGACGGCGACGTCTCATTGGGATGTGGGATCAGAACTCGGTCTGCAACGTTGTTGCCCATCTCAATTCGCGAAGACCCTGCGTGCTCGACGAACAGGCGTTGACCGAGAAGCTGTGCTTTCGCTGCCTCGGCCCGGGCGTGATTCGCTTTGGCAACATCGTCGGTTTGATAATAGACGATCACATTGGGTGACTTGCAGAGATCGAGAGCAAGTTGGAAGTCCTCGCTTGAACTACCAAGGACGGCAACGATCCCATGGTCGATGTTCTCTTCAAGAATGCCGTCATCGACGGTGTCGGCCTGCGCCAATGAAAATGGGAACGCGACCAGAAGCGACACAGCTAGAAATAGCAACCGTCTCATCATCACCCTCGTGTAGGTTTTGGGTTCAGCGGCGAGCAACGCAAGCAGGCATTGTAGCAGCGGAGACCCAGTCAAATCGAAGTCGCCTACGCCCCGCGATGTTGGCCTCCACACCATTCTCGGCGCCGCTGATAAGATGAGGAAATCTCAGCACGTTTGCATTCCTGTGGTTCCGTTCGAGGTGATCTCCTCATGCACCCCTCCGTCATGCGTCGTTTTTGCCTTTCCGCAGGGTCGATCCTGCTGCTCTGTCCAATGCTGGAAATTGCCTCGCCCGGGAAAAATCCATTTTTGGGAACGGTCACTTCGCAAGTGGTGTCAGGGGGTGAACCCGAGGCAACGGAGCAAGATGGTGCCCAAGCAGCAACGCCCGATGCGCCAAAGATGCAGTCTCGGCACGTCGCCCAGACCCGGTACGTGAGCGCGGCGAAGGTATCACCTGATGGAAACAAAATTGCCTATCTCGTGTCGGTGCCACGTCAGCCGTTGGAGGACGCGAACGGGTCGGCATGGTCGGAATTGCATGTCACGGACATCGCCTCTGGATCGCAGCGACCATTCGTCGTTGGCGAGGTATCCATCGGTTCCCCATCCTGGTCACCCGACTCAAAGTCGATCTATTACACATCAAAGCGAAATGGTGACGATCATACGATTCTCTATCGAATTCCGGTTGACGGTGGAGAGTCGGTGCGAGTTTTTGAGCATCCCACCGCGATTGGGAGATACGATGTTTCATCGGATGGTCGAAGGATCGCGTTTCTCGCAAAAGAAGATCGGAGCAAGGATTCGAAAGATCTTCGTGATCAGGGCTTCGACCAGGAAATTTATGAAGAGGACTGGAAGCAGACTCGTGTCTGGACCGCAGCCGTGCGTCCTGACGGTACCGGCCTCGACAAGAGCGTCGAGGCGAAGTCGTTGAAGCTGCAAGGGTCGGCTTCCGACGTGCAGTGGAGCCCGAGTGGCCAAGAGCTAGCCGTCGTACTCGCGCCCACGCCGTCAGTCGATGACAGTTACATGAAGAAGCAGGCACACGTCGTCGATGCAGAATCGGGTCGACTCATTCGCTCGATTGAGAAGCGAGGTAAACTCGGCCAAGTTGCGTGGAGTCCCGATGGAAAGCGATTGGCATTGATCTCGGCCGTCGACGAGCACGATCCTGCGGACGGTCGCCTGATGGTCGCCACCATCGATGGTGACGAGGCACTGGTCGATTTGCTGCCAGATTACAAGGCGCACGTGAATTCGATCGCCTGGATCGACAACGCAAAGATTCTTTGGCTTGCCGAGGAAGGATTGGGATCGCGAGTTGGGACGGTAACCGTTGATGGGAAGAAGGACGACATCGTGGAACCAGGCGAGACTGTCTATACATCGATCTCGCTCGCTTCCGACGCAGAAACCTGCGCGCTAATCGGCCACGCATCCGATCATCCGCCGGAGCTATTTCAAACGTCCAGCCTTTCCGAGTCGCCGCGCCGAACGACAACGCTCAACGATTGGTTGGCGGAGATGCGGCTGGCCAAACAGATTCCCATCCAGTGGACCGCAAAGGATGGATTGGAATTGGAAGGTGTCTTGGTCTATCCCTTGGGCTACGTCGAAGGCCGCCGGTACCCGACCATCATGTACGTGCACGGTGGTCCCGAGGCGCACGAATCCAACGGGTGGCTTACCAGCTATTCGCGTCCCGGGCAGGTCGCAGCGGCAAAGGGCTTTGCCGTCTTCTACCCGAACTATCGCGGGAGCACGGGGCGCGGCGTCGAATTCTCGAAGCTCGGCCAAGCCGATGCGGCGGGTAAAGAGTTTGAGGACCTGATCGATGGCATCGACCATCTTATCGAGCTAGGAATTGCGGACCCCGATGCAATTGGTGTGACGGGTGGATCTTACGGTGGATACGCATCCGCGTGGTGCGCGACCTACTACTCCGATCGATTCGCTGCAAGCGCGATGTTTGTGGGGATCAGCGACAATGTCTCGAAGGTTGGCACGACTGACATTCCGGAAGAAATGTTCTTGGTACATCACCTCAAACGATTGTGGGATGACTGGGACTATTTTCTTGAGCGAAGCCCGATTCGACATGTGCAAAAGAACCGTACACCAACGCTGATCTTGCACGGAAAGGAGGACCCCCGAGTGCACCCCTCTCAATCACTGGAATTGCATCGACATCTGAAGACGCTTGGTCAAGCGCCCGTCCGTTTGGTGCTCTACGAAGGGGAAGGGCACGGGAACCGAAAAGCGGCTGCCCGACTCGACTACAACATCAGAATGCTGCGATGGATGGAGAATTTCCTTCAGAAACGGAGCGAGAAAGCCCCCGAATTTGACATCAACTATCGCGATGTTCTCGGGATGGCAAAGGATGAGAAACGAGATTGACTCGGTGTGCCAAAGCACCATTGCTGTTCCAAACTTGCACTGCGCTGTGATGCGGCACTGTATTGCGGCACTGCACTGTGATGCGGCACTGCACTGTGTTGCAGCGCTCGGGCGAAGCTAGGTGACGCTGCGAGGCGGCCAGGGATGACAGCGAGTGCCGGCTGACGCGCCCAACGATCGCGAATGCAATCGATCGTCACCTGGAAAGTGAAAGCAGGGCGGTAATCGACATCGGTGGCCGTTGTCCGCCAATTTGGACGATCGCTGCATCAGCGAATGGGTGAAGGTACAATACGGCTCGCGCGAAGGACCTGCGGCAGCCGAAAAGACTCGCTTCCTTCGCGTTCTCCCATTTACCCACGATCACTAACTCATTGAGACGTTTCCGTATGTTTCGATCGATCCCTCGCACCACTCTCTTGTTCAAATCTGCATGCCGTCTTCTTCCATGCGTGTTGATATCGCTGGTGACGATTGACTTTGCTGTGGCAGATGATGGCGACGCCCCGCGTGTGAGGAGAGCAACAGCTGGCGGTCGTTCGCAGCAACGAGCCGTACTGCACACGGCCGATCCGCTCCCACGCGTTCTTGAGCGAGTGAATGGAAAGAAGGCGATTTTGCTGGACGTGCGGGAGCAGTCTGAATGGGATGCTGGCCATTTGCGTCATGCGGTGCTGCTGCCTCTCAGCGATTTGAAGAAACTCAAGCAGAATCCCGATATGCAGGCGAAGGTAAAGAAGCTATCAAAGGACAAGATTCTTTACTGTCATTGCAAGGCGGGCGGGCGCGTCTTGGCCGCCACGCCAATCCTGCGTTCACTGGGCTATGACATTCGTCCCTTGAAAGCGGGATATGGCGACTTGTTGAAGGCTGGTTTCGAAAAGGCGCCGCCGAGCGATGCCAAGTCGAAGTGACGGGATCCGTGGTACCAGTGTCTAAACGCTTGGGCTTTCGCAGTGCCGTGCGATCTCGAGGCGCGTCGAGGCAACTGTACTTCGGCCCAGCTTATCGGTTCCAAGAAGATGGGTGCGCTGATCAGGTTGCCCATTTAGCAAAGGAGAATGTTCGATGCGATTGCTAGTCGTTGCGGTGTTGGCGTTGATCACGTTCGATGTTGGCCAAGTTAGGGCGGAGGATGATTCCGACACAGAATTTGGGGAACATCACTACGTCGACTCCGATGGAGTCAAGATTCACTGCGTCAGTTCTGGCGAAGGTCCGTTGTTGGTCATGCTCCATGGCTTTCCAGACTTTTGGTACACCTGGCGTAATCAGATTCCGGCGCTGTCGGAGCACTTTCAAGTGGTCGCCATGGACTTGCGAGGATTCAACAAGAGTGATCAACCGGAGGGCGTAGAAAACTATGCAATGCCCAAGTTGGTTGGTGACGTAAAGAATGTGATTGAGCATTTTGGCAAGGAGGAGGCAGTAATTGTCGGGCATGATTGGGGCGGAATGGTCTCCTGGTCGTTTGCCATGTCGCAACCAGAGATGACCGAGCGCCTTGTCATTCTGAATCTGCCCCATCCGGCGGGTCTCACCCGCGAACTGGCCAACAATCCAAAGCAGCAGGCAGCATCGGCTTACGCTCGCCGGTTTCAACAAGCCGACGCAGCTAATGACCTGACTGCGCAGGGTTTAGCGTTTTGGGTCACCGACCCCGAGGCTCGGCCGAAATATGTCGAGGCCTTTGAACGTTCCTCCTTCGAAGGAATGCTGAACTACTACAAAGCAAACTATCCGACGGAGCCCTACGTTCAGCAGACCGATTTTCCGAAAGTGAAGTGCTCCGTTCTGATGATCCATGGATTGAAGGACACCGCATTGTTGTCGGAAGGGCTGAACGACAACTGGAAATTTGTGGAGAAAGATCTCACGCTTGTCACTGTTCCAGACGCGGGGCACTTCGTGCAGCAGGATGCGGCGGACACCGTGACGCGAGAGATGGTGCGCTGGCTGACTCGATAGTCGACGGCTCCTGCAGAACCTGAGACAGAGGGACTAGGTGATGAGACGCTTCGTATCCATTCGATTGACTTTGATGCTCGTCACGCTGGCCGCGGTTAGCGAGTCGACGTGCCGTAGTGAGGAGCCGACTTGGAGCGGGTGGCTCGGTCCGAATCGCGATGGGCGGGTGGAGGGATTCGAGTCAAGAGATTCCTGGCCAGACGCATTGAAGCTTGTCTGGCGTATCGAAGTTGGAAGTGGTTACGGGACGCCGCTCGTTGCTGGAAATCATGTTTATCAGCACGCCAGGCAAGGCGAAAACGAGGTGATCTGGTGTGTCGATTTGTCGAGCGGTAAGACCATTTGGCGACGACAGTATGAAGTGCCATTCAAGATGGGTGGGGGTGGCGAGAAGCATGGAAAGGGACCCAAGTCTTGCCCGATATTGGCAGACGGCCGACTCTTTACGATGAGCATCACCGGCGACCTGATCGCCTGGGATGCAAGGACGGGTGACCAACTGTGGCGCAGTCGTCTCGGCGCACGCTTCAATCCCAATCAGCCGTATTGGGGCGTTTCGACTTCGCCAATTGTTGACGAGAAACGCGTGATCGCCCACTTCGGAAACGACGAAGTTGGCGCCCTGATTGCCCTCGACGTGGAAAGCGGAGAGGAGATTTGGACCCAGGGAACCGATGGCACATCGTACTCGTCACCATTGCTCGTCGAAATCGACGGAGTGAGACAGGTATTGGACTGGAACCATCGCGCCTTGGTGGCCGTGGAGTCGAAGTCGGGGCGTTTTCTTTGGGAGTACCCGTTCCCACACGAAGGTTCAAACCAAAACATGCCGACCCCAGTCTTCTCATCGGGTCGCCTGATCCTTGGAGGGGAAAATCGTGGCGTTCACGGTCTTGATCCGAAGCGTGAAGATGATCAATGGCGCGTCGAGGCGCGGTGGCATCAAGACGAAGTAGCGCTCGATATGAGCACGGCCGTTATCCATGAGGGGCGTCTGTACGGTTTTTCGCACTACGATAGCGGGCGACTCTTCTGTTTGGACCCGAGGACCGGTTCGCTACTTTGGAAGGGTCCGGCGCGGACCGGCCAGAACGTCATGTTCCTC
>JBPCVD010000808.1:0-6315 GCA_051010815.1 Rubripirellula sp. | reverse complement strand
GACACACAGCAGGGAAGTGCCGCGAAATGCAGATTGGGACCGGGATCGCTTCGAGAATATGTGCATATGCTTTTACTTTGATCTCGCGAGGCATCGTTCCGTCCCTGGTGTGGAATGTGTTTCTTAGGGACGAGGCGGGGGGTACGAAGGCAAGAGTTTAGTCGAAGCCGAGTTGCGACTTGCTTCTTCTCTATCTCCTCGCCTTCATTCTACGCCAACGTCCAGCTTCTGTTGAGGCACATCTTTGGAGTCAGTTGACGAGAACACGGCGAGATCCCGCCAGCATCGTATCATTTCACGCGAAAATTTCCCGCTCTTGGGCAGCGGAATCGTCCGCGGCGTCGATGTGAAGCACGCAATCGACTCTCGATCCAAACGACCCGGTTTCGCACGATTGCCTTCCACGACATTTGGACAGGAATTTGAACGCTCGCTAAACTATCGGCCTCCCACGTCATTGCAGCCAGGAATGGCCGTTCGGCGACCGCTTTCGCCGCGGCGGAACCTCCTCCTCAAACCATGCTCTTCGAATGCCCAATCACCCTGTCTCGTCATTGGGCGTGAGTCTGCTGTTAATCTCGTGCGCGGCCATCATCGGTTGTGACAAGTCGGCATTGGAGGATACGGCGACCGGCCCCGTCACGGTAACCGTTAGCACTCCAGTATCGCGTGAGGTCACCGATTTCGCCCAGTACGTTGGCCGAACGGAGGCCGTGAATTCAGTCGATATCAAGGCGCGCGTCACCGGTTATCTGCAGGAGACTCCATTCAAGGAGGGGGCCGACGTGAATAAGGGTGATGAGCTCTTCTTGATCGACCCGCGTCCCTACCAAGCTCAGTTGGATGCGGCCGCGGGAGAATTGCAGGCGAATGAAGCCAAGCACAAGTTGGCGCAAACCGAAAACGAACGTGCGAAGGCGCTTTACAAAGAAAACCCCAAAGCAATCAGCCTCAAATCACTCGACCAGCACCAAGCCGAGGAGGATGCGGCTGCGGCTGCAGTCGTCGCGTCTCGATCCAGCATGGAGGTCTATCAGCTGAATCTGGATTTCACAAAGATTGTTTCGCCGATTGCGGGTCGCGTCGGTCGATATCAAGTCACTATCGGCAACTTGGTGACGGAGAACACGACCACCCTGACGAGTGTCGTTTCGCAAGACCCGATGTACGTCTACTTCAATGTCGACGAACCAACGATCCGAGACGCTTTACGCAAGCTGATGGCTGGCCAATTACCAACTCCCGCTTCGGGAAACGTCCAGGTCGGGATGGAAATGCCCGACGAGACCTCATTCCCGCGAACGGGTGTCATCAATTTCGCGGACAACACGATCGATCCGTTGACGGGAACCATCACGCTTCGCGCGAGCTTTGCGAATCCGGCCAGCAAAGAGGGCGTGCGCATGATGCTGCCTGGAATGTTTGTCCGAATTCGCTTGCCGCTGGGACGTCCGCGTGCATCGCTGCTGATTGCCGAGCAGGCGATCGGCACCGACCAGGGACAAAAGTACGTGTACGTCGTCGATGACAAAAACACGGTTCAGTACCGAAGCGTCGTCCTGGGGCAATTGCAAGATGACGGGCTCCGAGTTGTCACCGAAGGTCTCCAAGCGGACGAGCGTGTGATCCTTCAGGGCCTGCAATTGGTCCGCCCCAACGATACCGTCAAGCCCGAAGTCGCTGCAATGCCGACCAACAAGACGACCGATCCGGGCACCACGACCGCGACAAATCGAGGTGCTACGACCAACTCTAACCCTGCATCGAATCGGAGACTTCCGCAGGCTCAAGCAGCGGCAACCCAAGCTCCGGATTCAGTCTCCGCGACCACTGCGTCGACCGAAACCAACCGATCCCAAAATTTGAACTCCGAATCCGAGTCAAGCAATGCGTCTGTCGGTAATTGACGGCGTGAAAGGCGAGACTCCGTGATCTCGAGATTCTTTATCGATCGCCCCATTTTTGCGACCGTGATCTCGATCGTGATCACCCTCGCTGGTGGCATTGCGGTCTTCTCGTTGCCGGTTGCCCAATACCCCGAGATCACGCCGCCGACCGTTCAGGTCGCCTGCCAATATCCGGGGGCGAATGCCAATGTGATTGCCGATACGGTTGCAGCGCCAATCGAGCAACAGGTTAATGGCGTCGAGGACATGCTGTACATGCAGTCCCAGTCGGCCAACGACGGGAGCTATGTCCTGACGATCACGTTCGCGTTGGGGACCGACCTCGACGAGTCAATGGTGGCCGTGCAAAACCGTGTCGCGCTCGCGGTCCCTCAACTTCCCAATGTCGTTCAAGCGTTGGGAGTCGATGTCAAAAAGAAATCGACCAACATGCTGCTGGCGATCAATTTCGTATCGCCCGACGGGCGATACGACGATCTCTACATGAGCAATTACGCGACGATCAACGTCAAGGACGAGCTTTCGCGTTTGGATGGAGTGGGCGATGTGCAGTTCTTGGGCGAACGCGACTACAGCATGCGTGTCTGGCTCGACCCTGATGAATTGGCCGCGCGAGAGATCACGACAAACGACGTCATCACCGCCATCCAACAACAAAACTTGCAGGTCGCGGCCGGTCAGGTCGGGGAGCCACCCGAAACCGATGTTGCGTTTCAAGTCACAACCTCCGCTCTCGGACGATTGACGACGCCCGAGCAGTTCGGGGACATCATCATCAAGACGGTCGATGCCGCCAAGAACGATTCCGCACCGCGGATTGTTTTTCTTCGAGACGTGGCTCGTGTTGAACTCGGCGCCGACAGTTATGCGAATACGTGCATGATGGATGGGCTACCCTCAGTTGCGATGGGGATCTATCAACGTCCCGGTGCGAACGCGATCAATGCGGGAGAATCGATTCGCGCCAAGATGGAAGAACTGCGGGGACGATTTCCGGACGGACTCGAGTACGAGATCGTGTTCGACACCACGCCGTTCATCTCCGAATCGATTCACCAAGTGTTTGGCGGGCTACGTGACGCGATCATCCTTGTGAGCCTGGTCGTACTGCTGTTTCTGCAGAATTGGCGAGCAGCCGTGATCCCGTTGATCGCTGTCCCCGTGGCGATCATTGGTACCTTTGCAGCGTTGATCGCAATCGGATTTAGTATCAACACGTTGTCCCTGTTTGGCCTGGTCCTTGCCATCGGAATTGTCGTCGACGATGCCATCGTGGTGGTCGAGAACGTTCAACGTCTGCTAGACCAGGGGCACTCGCCAAAGGAAGCTGCAAGGCTAGCCATGGACGAGGTCACGGGGCCGGTTGTTGCCGTCGCTCTTGTCCTGGCGGCGGTGTTCGTACCCTGCGCATTCATTAGCGGCATCACCGGAGAGTTCTTTCGCCAGTTTGCCGTCACGGTCACCGTTTCGATGGCGATCTCCGCCGTCAATTCACTGACATTCAGTCCGGCGATGGCAGCTCTACTGCTCAAACCGCGGGACGCGAAACCAGACTTGCTGACACGATTGATCAACCTCGTGTTTGGCTGGGCGTTCCGACTATTCAATCGCGGGTTGGCTTCAGGCACCGACCTTTACATTCGCACCATTCGCGGCATGATCCGAGTCTCGATCGTTGTGCTGGTCATCTACTTTGGATTGCTGTACGGGACCTACTGGACGTTTTCCAATGCCCCGCAAGGATTTATCCCGCTGCAGGACAAATCGTGGTTGTTGGTCAATGTCGAATTGCCCGATTCGGCCTCCTCCGACCGCACCAAGGAAGTGATGAAACAGGTGGCGGACATCGCCGCCAAGACTCCCGGTGTAGCACACACGATCACGGTTTCCGGACAATCGTTTCTGATCGGCGCCACGAGCTCGAATTACGGTTCGATGTTCATCATTTTGGAACCCTTTGAGAAACGAAAGAGCTTTGACCTGAACGGCCTGGTCATCTTCCTGCACCTCCGCAAACTTTATCCGCAACTGGTGCGTGATGCCGAAGTCAGCGTCTTTCCACCACCGCCAGTCAATGGCCTTGGCGCGACGGGCGGTTTCAATCTGATGATCGAGGATCGAGCCAACCGCGGCCCCAAAATACTCGAAGACCAAGCGACGGAGTTGGTTGCCAAGGGCGCTGCTAACAAGAATCTCGCGGGTGTCATGACACTTTATCGGCCGGACACACCTGAAGTTCGCGTCGACATCGATCGCTCAAAAGTGAGGGCGATGGGCGTTGCATTGGACGACGTCTCGCAGGCCTTGGAAGTCTATCTCGGATCTGTGTTTGTTAACAATTTCAATGAATTCGGTCGCTCCTGGCGTGTGAAAGTTCAAGCAGATGAGCAGTTTCGACGCGATACGGCGAACGTGGGCAGGCTGCAAGTTCGCAATACGCACGGACAGATGGTACCGCTCGCTGCCATGGTCGACATTCGAGACTCGACCGGGCCCGCAATCGTGACGCGATACAACATGTATCCGTCAGCGCCGATCAATGGTCGAACGCAACTCGGCGTCAGTTCGGGCGAAGCGATCACGATCATGGATGAAGCAATCAAGGACCTCGGCCCGAATGCACTGAAGACGGAATGGACGTCGCTCAGTTACATGCAAATCCAGGCCGGGAACACTGCTGTCTATGTCTTTGGCTTGGCACTTGTCTTTGTGTTTCTTGTATTGGCTGCACTCTACGAGAGTTGGTCGTTGCCGGTCTCGATTCTACTAGCGGCGCCTTTGGGACTGCTTTTTTCGGTAGCCGGCGTGTGGGCCGTACCTTACATGAATGTCGGTATCTTCACGCAGATCGGCTTCGTCGTCTTGATCGGACTCGCTTGCAAGAACGCGATCTTGGTCGTCGAGTTCGCCGAGCAACGGCTGAAGGAGAACGCAACGCTGATGGACGCGACGATCGACGCTTGCCATTTACGTCTTCGCCCCATCATCATGACCTCGTGTGCATTCATCCTCGGTGTCGTCCCACTGATTATCGAGGGAGGTGCTGGTGCAGAGATGCGGCGATCACTCGGGATCGCAGTATTCTGCGGTATGCTTGGCGTGACCGTGTTCGGAATCTTCCTGACCCCTGTTTTCTATTACATGATCCGTCGCGGGTTTGGTGGTCTCAGCGGCCCACCTTGGATCCGTCTTGTCGGGCATTTGCTACTCGCTTGCCTATCCGGCGCCATCCTCGGCATCCTGCTCTGGCGTGCGACCGGGCTTGCTCCGGTCTGGTCAGCCACCGTCGCGGCAAGTTGCTCGCTCGCAGTCGCCACGTTGATGCTTGGACTTCGCTATCGGCGACCCAAGTCCGTCTCAGCCTCTGGCGACAGTTCCCCTGTCCAAAACTCCACCGAGAAATAGGAACGGCGTTTTGATATCGCGCTTCTGCATCGATCATCCCATCTTCTCGGCCGTGCTTTCGATCGTGATCACGCTCGCAGGCGGCGCTGCTGCGTTAACGCTACCGGTAGCGCAGTATCCCGACATCACGCCCCCGACCGTGGTCGTTTCTGCCATCTACCCCGGCGCCAACGCGGAGATTGTGCGTGATACGGTCGCGGCTCCCATCGAGCAGCAAGTCAACGGTGTCCAAGACATGCTCTACATGTCCTCCGTTTGCGGCAATGACGGGGGCTACGAATTAACGATCACGTTCGCACTTGGCACTGACCTGAAAATGGCGCAGGTGCTCGTGCAGAATCGCGTCTCGCTTGCCTTGCCGCTCGTCCCGGCACTCGTCCAACGTCAGGGCGTTTCGGTCAAGAAGAAATCGCCCAGTGCATTGATGATCGTCAATCTTACATCCGAAACCGATCCTCAATCCGGAAAGCCACGTTACGACAACCTTTATCTAAGCAATTACGCAACGATCCAAATCCGAGATGAGTTAGCGCGACTTCCCGATGTCGGCGATGTGACCTACATGGGTCAACGCGACTACAGCATGCGTGTTTGGCTCGCCCCGGACAAACTTGCTTCGCTCGACTTGACTGCCAGCGACATCATCAATGCAATCGAAGATCAAAACATTCAAGTTGCAGCGGGCCAATTGGGTCAGCCTCCGGCGCCGGGCGGTCAGCAATTCCAGCTCACCATCAACACGCTTGGGCGACTTGTCGACGTCGAGCAATTTGGGGAAGTCATTGTCAAGGTTCGCCAGGTGGATGGGCGGCAAAGCCCCAGCATCGTTCGACTTCGTGACGTTGCACGCGTCGAACTTGGCGCTCAGCAGTATGGGCAAACGTGCACCTTGGATGGCAGTCCCTCCATCGCCCTGTCAATCTTTCAGCTTCCGAATTCGAATGCCGTGCGGACCGCGAAAACGGTCTACGCTAAAATGGATGAGTTGTCTGAACGCTTTCCT
>JBPCVD010000807.1:0-4820 GCA_051010815.1 Rubripirellula sp. | reverse complement strand
GCGATCGGCGCGAAGTCGATCTTGACGTCTGTCGGCGGGTCGGGTGTGGCGACCACGGTGACGTTGAGAGCGACCATCTCCGAAATGTCACGACCGTCGTGCAACTGAACCAAGAGAGAATCGGTTCCATTGAAATCTGCGTTCGGCGAATAGACGAATCCGCCATCGAAGCTCACAACTGCGCTGCCATTGGCGGTCGTGCTCCGCTGTAGAACGATGAATTCATCGTTGTTGGCGTCCGATGCACCTTCGAGAGCGGCGGGCGCCAACAACGCGATCGCTTTATCTTCATCCGTCGTGAACGCAGGTTTCGTTTCGAAGCTGGGTGCAGCATTCTCACCTGAGACGGAGATGCCAAAGAGGACGGAGTCAGCACCTGCGTTGTCGACAATCGTGACTTCTCTCGCACTCGCTTTGCGAAGCGCAATTTCCGTCATTCCCGCGGCACCCAGCAGCGTGACGGCGTCATTGCTTTCGCCGATAGCCAGGGCTGAGACTTGACCAATCGTTGAAAGGTCGACCGCGAGATCCGCGACGAGGGTACCGTCGCGAAGGTTGATCAACTTCAGCATTGCCTCGGTTGGAGAAACCGTGATCAACAGGTCTCTCGCACCGTCGATCGCAATCGGACCCGTGACATCTTGAAGTGTGTGGAGTGGTGCGAAATTCGCATCGGCATCGTGAACACTGACGCCACCGCTCTCGGTGCGAATCGCCAGGATCCCGGAGGCGTCGTCAAAGGCAAGCAGTTCCGTCGATATCGTGTCGGCGACCTTCGAACTGGTAATGAAGGACGACGTTACGTTGCTCCAGAGCGAAAGCTGCAGTCCGTCGCTTTCGGCCCAGGCAAACACCGATCGGTTTCCCGTGTCTGAGGTGATGACGCGGGCATCGGCTGGGATGGTGGTCAGAATATCTGAGACGGTGATGGATCCGTCGGATCCATCCAGACCCCGAATGCCAAGCAAATCCTGCTCTGGATCGGTGCCGGTGGTGGGTTCCAGGATCACACCGCGTCCATCGCCGTCGATGGCTAGTTCCGCCCATTCGATCGGTGGATCTGAATCGGCCAGATTGACTTCACTCACCGCTTGCGTTGCCGAGTCAAGCTCCCAGGCCGTCGCACCGCTGGCGTCCGTTCCAATGATGAGCAGTTTTCCGCCGGGTAGCAGTTGTGCTTGGGAGAGTTGGTCGCCAACGACGACCGTGTCGCTCAAGCCTGTGCCAAGATCACCGAGAACGACCGTGCCAGAGGTCAATGCAATCGGGAACGGGCCTGGAGCTACCAACTGGCTGGCATCGGCGACCGCAATCGTGGCGGCGTCTTGGGTCGCGGAAACGGGAAGCGTCTGTGTTTGAGAGCCTGCTCCGTTGAACAAACGAACTTGGTAGGTGCCGTCGGTAAGATCGGCGAATTCAAAGTTCCCGTCGGAGTCGGCCAACGCGAAACGTTCGCTCGCATCGAGCGTGCCATTCTCGTTGGCATCGATAAAGACCAATCGATTGGCGGCGGCGGTTTCATCCGCATCGCGCTGAAATGAGTGATTGACGTCGTCAAACACGGCGCCCGTGATGGCGGCTAAAACACGCCGATCACCGAGCCGTTCGACCAGCAATCGCCGGCGAACGCGGACTCTTCGCTGTTGAGATCGAGCGACGCGCTTGGTCATCTTGATGGGGGGTGTCGGGTGCGAGAGTTCGGGGGCCTTACGGTCTTCGACGACTAAGAGGTCGAAAAGTTCCCCTCCCATGGGTGGAATTTCGAAGAAACCTGGGATTTCCCCGACATGACGATTGGGAGGAAAAAGGGCCCGCACGCGATCCTAAGCGTCTATCATACGCAATACCGCCAAAATTTTGATGTGAAGATATCGAGGCGGTGGAAAGATTATCGATCAATTCTCCGTTAATCCGACCTATCCAGGCCTTAACACGCTGTCGTTATCGTCTGGTGGAGTGACAGGACACCTCCCCGTAGAAGCGAAATCGCATGACTCTTCGAAGCACTCGCGTCGCCGCCGTTGAATCCCCGTCTGATCTTAAGCAGGAGGCTGACCTTCATACGGGCTGGCTCTCACGCGCGATGTTTGTCGTCGCACCCCTCTTCCTCGTGATTTGTGCGATGGACAACGCGTTCTCGCAAGGCCTTAGCGGAGCGCCTCAGCGCCTGCGCGAGACTCTGGGCCAGGAGGACGATATGGATATGGAAATGGAAATGGATGACGAGATGAGTGAGGACGACTACGACATGGAAATGGGGCTGGAGGACGAAATGGACATGGATGGTTACGGAGGTGGTTACGGCGGTGGTTACGGCGGTGGCCCGCCGAACCGTTCCAGAACCGCTCGGTCGACCCCGCAAGCTGACGCTATCGATTTGTATGGGGCCACGCTTGCCAGCGTCCGCGACGGCGTCGATCTTTCGCCTCTGTTTGCACCCAACGAGGCTCCCGAAGTTGAATCAGGACCTGTCCTAGCACGTGATGCAGAGGATGCCTTCAAGGCGGGCAATCAGCCGTTGGCGTTGGAGTTGATGTTTGGCCACATGGCGACTGAGTATCAGGATGCGATGGTCGCGATGCAGACGGTCAAATACAGCCCACTTCTCCGGCGACCCGTTTGGAGTGTGCGATGGGGCGTCTCCGTTGCGATTCGGGGTGACGGTGGTTCCGACGCCAAGCCGATTCGCGAAGGTGCGACACCGATGGGACGTCCGGGATCGCGAAGCGGCGGGCGAGGTCGGGGTGGTCAGAACGACGAAATGGGCATGGACGACATGAGCATGATGGACGACATGAACATGGAAGAGGAAATGAGCATGGATGATATGGATATGTCGATGGAGCAGGAGATGGCATACGGCGGCAATCAAAGGCGGGCAGCACCTCAAAGTCGAAAACCGTCGATCCCAACGCGTCAAATGCTCAGTGATAAGGCGAATGAAAAGCTCGACAAGTATTTGGGGCTGGTCGCGCAAGTCGCGGGCGAACAGTACAAGAAACGTTTTCAGCGGGGCGACTTCGGCCCCGTTTTTGCCGCGGTTTCCGCCCCGGAGCCGGTCGAGCCAGTGAGGGGTGGCCGAGCGACCGCAGCACCGCCAGCTCGGACGATGAGTCCTGAACTGAACGACCTGTTTTTAGATGCCGGGCAAACGTTATTGATGTGGCAACCGGGTTTGGTTTACCTCGGTGAGGGAGCCAGCGATGAAATTTCCGAGATGGCGAAGGAAGCGAATCTTGATCTCGTCTTGCATTTCGATGTTGTCTTGAAAGCCGGTCGAAACGATTCGCTGCAAAACATCTCTCGGTGCCGACTGATTAGCGTCGCCACTGGAAAATCGGCTGGCGTCTCCAAGGGGATGGATAGCTTTGAGGCCTCCCAGTTCGCGTCTGCCGGACGCATGGACGAACGAGAGTACGTGGAAGAACAGCTTGCCAATTTATTCGGAATCATCGATCGCCAAGCCAAGGTCATCGACATGCCCAATCTCACGCCAGAAATTGCTCGCCGGCGAGTGGCAGCTCTGATTGGAAGTCCACAGTCGCGTTCACTGCGAACGCTGGCTGAGATTCGCATGTACCAAGTGAAGCAACTGCTCACCGAGGAAGAAGTCGAAGCTGCGTTCGACATTGTCGGCGGCGAGGAAGCACTTCTGCTGCTTCACGGACCGCTTCGCGAACGGATAAGAATTGCCCGCAAGTGGGCGATGGAGTCCGTGCCGGACATGGTAGCCCAGTAACGGGACTGGCTGACGATCGCGTGACCCGTCGGCGCTCTTGGGAGTGCCGGGCGAGCTTGAGAATGGTTAGCGCTCGTTAGAATTCCCAGCTAGCGTCGATTCCGAAGACGTATGTTTCAGTCGGGCTTCCGCGGTGACCTTGCAAGTCGTCTCCTGAGCGTGGTCAATCGCGCGGGACTTCGATCCCGCGGATGAGGGACGTCAATTCTTCGTCTGACGTGCGTCCTTCAATTTCCGCTTCTGCGGTCAACTGGACTCGGTGCCTCAACGCAGGGATTGCGATGTCGACCACGTCGTCTGGGATCGCGTAGTCGCGACCGCTGAAGGCGGCCAACGTTCGTGCGGACTGCATCAGCGCCAAGCCAGCTCGGGGGGACGCGCCACTGTGAAACGCGGGCCACCTCCGCGTCGCCCGAACAATCTTGTTGATGTAGTCGACAAGGCTCTCCTCGATTCGAACGCTCGCGCACATCTGCATGACCTGCATGACTTGCTCTGGGTTGGTGACCGTTGCGACTTCGTCCTTCAGTCGTTTGTTCAGGTCGACCTGCTGGCTGTGCAGTTTCAGAATCTCCGCCTCCTGTGCCGCTGTCGGGTATTCGACACGCAGCTTGAACATGAAGCGGTCGAGTTGGGCCTCCGGAAGGTTGTACGTACCTTCACTCTCAAGCGGGTTTTGTGTGGCGAGCACCAGGAACGGACGGGGCACACGATGGCTCGTGCCGTCGACGGTGACGCGGTACTCCTGCATGATTTCCAACAGGGCGGCATGCGTCTTTGCTGGCGAGCGATTGATTTCGTCCGCAAGCAGGAATTGCGTGAAGACTGGACCGGGACGAAAGCGGAATTCGGATCGCTGCATGTCATAGACCGGGGCGCCGGTGATGTCCGAGGGCATCAAGTCGGCGGTGAACTGAATCCTTCCGCATTCACAGCCCAGAACTCGGCCCAAGGTTCGAACGAACAGCGTCTTCCCCAAGCCGGGTACCGATTCGATCAGCACGTGACCTCCTGCGAACAGGGCGGTAAGCGAGCCAAGAACCAATTCCTCTTGTCCGACAAACAGTTTGCCAATTTCTGC
>JBPCVD010000806.1:0-12330 GCA_051010815.1 Rubripirellula sp. | reverse complement strand
AATCGATCGAAGTACTCTGACGCAAGTTCGTCGCGGTCGGGAAGGTCGCTTGGCTGATTCATCTCTGCAAACTTATAACAGTCGAGAGCGTAGCAGGGCAGTGCGATCGTATTGGCAGTCGCTACTCAGACCTAAAATTTCCCCATTGAGCAACCGATTTGATGAGCAACTTACGCCAGGATGCCGTCGAGATTTGGAATGCGGGCGTCGACGCTGTTCGCGCAGAACCGCTGGTTCAACGCGAAGTGAACGTCGCAGAATCGATGCTGCAAATCGCGGGGCACCAATGGGACCGAGCGAACTTTGATCGCGTGATCGTGGTTGGTGCCGGTAAAGCCGGGACAGCGATGGCCGCGGGCCTGATCGCGTCGATCGGCGACTGGTTGCCCGTGATCGGTTGGGTAAACGTTCCAGAAGGAACGGAACAAGATCTTGGGACCGTCACGATCCATCCAGCAAGGCCTGCCGGGGTGAACGAGCCGACTGCAGCCGGAGTCGCGGGAACCTCCGAAATCCTGAACTTGGTTCAACACGCCGGCCCTCGAGACTTGTGCATCGCCCTGATTTCGGGAGGCGGCAGCGCCTTGTTACCCGCCCCAATCGAAGGCATCACGCTGGAGGATAAACAGCAGGTCACACGTTTCCTTAGCAGTGCCGGTGCCGACATCACCGAGCTCAATACGGTTCGCAAGCACCTTAGTCAGATCAAGGGCGGCGGGTTGTTGGCAGCATGCAAGACTGGAGCACTTGTCACGCTCGTGCTTTCGGATGTCCTCGGGGATCCTCTTGATCTCATCGCATCGGGACCCACAGTCCCGGATCCGTCGACACCACTGGATGCGATTTCGATTTTACAACGGTACGACCCGCAAACGACTTTGTCGGACCGCATCTATCAAACGCTTCAATCGTTGCCTCGTCGATCAGGCTCGGATGCGCAATCCGTCTGTCCCAACCAAACGATCGTCCTCGGCAACAACGCGATTGCGGTTGATGAAGCGGGAATCGTCGCCGAACGCCGCGGCTACAACCATGTGATGCAGTCTGCTCAGGAATGTGAGGGACCCGCCGAAGAGATTGGTCAACGCATCGCCGAGCTGACTTTGCGAATGCTACGAACCGATCCGAATTCGCATCGCAACGATTGCCTGATTACGGGTGGTGAACCGACTGTCAAACTCGCTCCGGCAGAAGTGCGCGGTCGTGGCGGGCGAAACCAACAGCTCGTGCTAGCCGCCTACCAAACACTCTTGAAACTTCCGTTATCAAACGAGGACTGGGACCGCATTTGCATCCTATCGGGCGGTACCGATGGCGAAGATGGTCCCACTGACGCCGCTGGCGCAATACTCGACAACGCCGTTCATATTGAAGCTAGCAAACAGTCGCTTGATGTCGACGACTTTTTATCGCGAAATGATGCGTACTCCTTTTTTGAGAAGGTAGGGGGACTGCTAAAGACAGGGCCTACGGGAACGAACGTCTGCGATGTTCGTGTGGCGTTAGTTTCGCTCGACGATTCACGTCCGAACGCGACTGAATCCTGAAGTCGATTGCGTCTGTGTTTATCGCGAGAGGAAGTGATGAGGAATCGGAGGCAACAATGAATTCGAGAGTTTCGGCCATGTTCGACCAATGCGAGGCAACGTATTCTTGATTCATGGCTTCCGGTATGGAGGCTGTCCGATGGCGCAGCGCAAACCGGGAGGGGTCTGATGCCAGAAACGAGATGTCCTAATTGCGATCGTGCGTTACCTCGAAAACCACGCCGTTGGTACGAGCGAATGATGTTTGTTCGAGAAGCGTATCACTGCAAGCGTTGCAGTCGCCGCTGCTATCGCCATCGCTTTCTTTGGTTCGTGGTTTAGGCCGGACGCGCGTCGCCCGATAGCATCCAACGGGTTGCCAGTTACCCTTTGCGAACTCGCTTCGTGAAGCCAAACATCGCTCTACGAACATTGCCGTCGATCCAATAGACTGTGACGCTCGTCACCAGAGCCCAGGTTGAATGCTGCCGGGCTACAGGAAGATCGGTCACGGTTCAGGAGGACACGACGATGGAAGCACCCGTACGTTTTTTCAAGAGTTTCTGTTTCCTGTCATGCATCGCATGCGGTTTCACTTGGGTGCTGGCAGACCAACCCGACAAGCAAGCGGAAAGCGCACTCCCCACCCTGGGGCTGGACGTTGACGATCAACGTCCGACTCCCAGGAAGACTGAGAATCAACCACCGTCGTCGGGGTTGCAGCCGCTGGAACTGCCTGAGATCGATCTCTCGAAGTTTGAACAGGCATTGCCCGACGTCAATTCGCCTGCTGCACGTGTGATTCGCAACGCCATCGAGGGAAAACCGCTCGAGGGCGCTGTGAACGATCCGATCCTGTCGGACGTATTGAACATCATCCGAAATCGCCCCGATCCACTGGACCTGAGTGCATTCGACCCCGACCAAGTGATCCGCTCCTGCTCAACGTACGCCGACGAGCCACAGCCAGGCGAAAATGCGACGGTATCCACCAGGGCAAACGCGGCAGAACAACTCCTGAAAGCGAGTCGTTTACTGCAACAAGCTGGCAGGGGAGGGTCTCGTCAGGATGACTTGGTGAATCGAATGCGGGCGGAAGCGGTATCGCTCTTAACCGAGTAGACTGATCGAGACTGCATCCTTTCCCCCTGACCCCTCCGACTCACTTGGCCCGTCTCAAATCGTTCAATTTCAAGAGCCCCGGTTTTTTGGCGGGGCTCGTTCTGTTGGTGTTGGCAGGAGGTGTCTTCGCAGACTACTGGTCAGCAGAACCCCTAGGGATCGATCCGACGTTCGTGGGCCGTTCGAGTTGCGTCGATTGCCACCAAGCTGAGGCAGCGGCTTTTGAGGGGTCCGACCATGACTTGGCGATGGACCATGCAAACGAAGACACCGTCTTGGGTGACTTCGACAATGCGACGCTGGAACACGATGGCATGGTCAGCCGCATGTTTCGTGATGGCGAACGCTTCATGATCCATACCGAGGGCGAGGAGGGTGAAATGGAGGACTTCGAAGTTAAGTACGTCTTTGGCTTCGCCCCACTTCAGCAATACATGGTCGAGTTCGATCGTCCGGACGACATGCCACCGGACCAGGTTGCTCGCGTACAAGTCTTGCGTATCAGTTGGGACACGTTGGAAAATCGTTGGTTCTATCTTCGTCCGCCAGACGTCGCCGACAAACTAGCTCCGGATGATCCTCTGCACTGGACGGGCGTCGCCCAGCGGTGGCAAACGATGTGCGCCGACTGTCACTCGACGAACCTCAAACGCAATTACGATCCCGAGACGCAGTCGTACCACACAACGTTTTCTGAAATCGATGTTAGCTGCGAGGCATGCCATGGCCCCGGTAGCTTGCATGTCGAACTCGCGAACAAGAAGTCGCTCTTCTGGGATCGTCATTACGGTTACGGACTCGCCCAGCTGAAGGGAGACGATCCGGAACCACAATTGCAAGCCTGCGCCCCATGTCATAGCCGGCGCGGCGTGCTCTCCGACGGATTTCACGGCGGCGATGAATTCTGTGACTTCTACAGCTTGGAACTTTTGGAAGACGATACCTATTTTGCTGACGGGCAAATCAAGGACGAAGTCTATGTCTATGGATCGTTCATTCAAAGCAAGATGCATCACAAGGGCATTCGCTGCACTGATTGTCACGACCCACACTCGCTGAAGCTGAAATCTGCGGGCAACGAAACTTGCACCTCGTGCCATCAGCACTCGGCTGGTAAGTACGATGTCCCCTCCCATCATCACCATGTGCCGGGAACGGAAGGCGCCATGTGCGTTAACTGCCACATGCCACACCGGACGTACATGGACGTCGACAAGCGACGCGACCATTCCCTTCGCATTCCTCGGCCCGACCTGTCGCTTGACCTGGGAACTCCCAACGCCTGCAGCGGATGCCATGTCGAGGATCAACTGAAATCGATTGACGAAGATGTTCGCCCCTCGCTCAAAGAGTACGCAAATTGGATGCAATTGGCGGCGGAGGGAAATGAACAGGTCGCCGAAGCCATCGAAAAGACTGACCAATGGTGTGATGACGCCTGCGAGAAGTGGTACGGCGACAATCGCAAGAAACCGCCTCATTTTTCCGAAGCGATCGTGGCATTTCGCCGTGGTGAACCTGGCGCGGTCAAGGCTCTCTTGCGACTGGCTACACAACCGAACGACATAGCCCCCGCGCTGGCGCGCGCTTCGGCCTTGGGGGAGCTATCGAACTCCGGTGTGACCAACGCCACCTCAGTGGCCCGCAAGCTGCTCGACGACGAGAATGAAAACCCGATTGTTCGTGCGGCGGCAATCAACTTGTTCATGGGTGCGCCACCTTCTGTCGTACGCAAAGCTCTCATGCGACACATTGATGATGATTCCCGCTTGGTCCGCACCGAGGCGACCCGTGTACTGGTTGCCTCGGGGGCCTACCAAGCGTTGACTGGTAACGAACGAACACGAGTCGACCTGGCGCTCCGAGAAGTCAAAGACGCTTTGATGGTCGCTTCTGACCGGGCAGGCGCTCACATGGGATGGGCGATGCTGTGCGAAGGGCAGGGCAAATTCGACCAGGCAATTAAGGCCTATGAAACGGCGATTCTGATCGAGCCAAAGATGACCGGTCCACGCACGAATCTGGCGTCCATGCTCGAACGACTGGCGGCTCAAACCTCTCCGCTCCAAAGCGGAACGCTCATGCAACGTGTCCAACAGCTGCGTGACGAGGAATTGCCACTGATCGCGCGGGACGCCTCGCTTGCTCCTGAGAACGCGGCGGTGCAATATCGCTATGGCTTGGCGCTGTACTTGGCCAAAGACATGACGAAGGCGATGGAGCAACTTGAGCGTGCCGTCGAATTGGCACCGGAAGTGAACGACTTTCGTCAGGCGAGAGACTTGCTCAGGCAAAAACTTGAGCAGGAAGGTGGATTGCCCCCGGAATCGCGGGAAACCCCTTAACGATTGCCGAACGCCGGGAATGCCGCACTAGCTGCCTTCTCGTGGAATCCGTTCTTCGTTACCGTTGCGTCTGGTGCATTGACGTTCCCCATCGAAATACGGAGATAGCATGCTTCACGCGGTGATCATGGCTGGCGGAAGTGGTACTCGATTCTGGCCGGCGAGTCGAAAGCTGGTGCCTAAGCAACTGCTTGCCCTCTCGGGTCAACGAACGATGTTACAGTCGACGGTCGATCGGCTCGGGGAACTGGTTCCTCCCCAGCGACAACTCATCGTCACGAACAAGATCCTCAGCGAAGCAGTCCGTCAACAATTACCGGCGCTTCCTGCCGAAAACGTGGTGGGCGAACCGTGCAAGCGAGACACAGCGCCCTGTGTTGGATTGGCCGCTGCGATGGTGCATCGTGTCGATCCCGAGGGAACGATGGTCGTCATGCCCTCGGATCATGTCATTACCGATCACGAGAAATTTCAAGCCGCGATCTCTGCGGGTCAGAAGCTGATCGACGAGGACCCGACTCGAATCGTCACTTTCGGAATTCGCCCAAGCTATCCTGCGGAGTCGTTTGGCTACATCCAACGCGGCAGTGAAGTTGCCGGCGCTGACGTGCCTGCATTTCAAGTCGAAAACTTCCGAGAGAAACCGGACCGAAACACCGCCGAAGACTACGTCGCCGCTGGTACCTATTACTGGAACAGTGGAATCTTTTTGTGGCGTGCGTCCACCATTTTGGACGCCTTGCAAGGGAACGTGCCTGCGATGCACGCTCACATCGCAGCGATTGCCTCGGCGATGGGTAGCGATGCCTTTGAATCAACACTGGAGCGGGAGTTCACAGCGATCAAGGGTACGTCGATCGACTACGCCGTGATGGAGAACTACAAAAACGTTGTCATGATCGAAGCTCCCTTTCCTTGGGATGATGTTGGTAGCTGGCAAGCGCTGTCGCGTCTGCACGACGCCGACGAGTCAGGCAACACCGTCGTTGGCTCTCACCTTGGCATCGACACTCGTGGCACGATCGTTCATTCGCAAGACGGGCATACCATCGTCACGATCGATGTCGAGGATTTGATCGTCGTGCAGACCGCCGATGCAACTCTAGTCGCTCCCAAGCACGCCGAAGAACGGGTGCGGGAAGTCGTCAAGAAACTGGAAGAGCGAAAGCGAACCGACTTGCTTTAATTCGGTTGACGAATCCAATGCCGTTGTCGCTGCTCCGGTATCGTTGCCGGCAATGGATCAAGTCTCTGCGCTGACTGTGCAGCCATCGGTCCGCGGCTTGCAGTGGATGACGCGCCGTTTGATGCGGCAAAAGGACTGGAACCTAGATTGGTGCTGGCGAGAGAACCGCCCGCGGCTGGCGAGTTCACGGCAACCGAATCGATCACGCGTTGCAATTCCTGTTGTTGGGATGCAACGAGCGTCTCCATCGCTGGCATCTCCAAACTGGCGACTCGTTCTCGCTCGACCTGTTTTTGACGCACCGCGGCGGTCGCGTTGAACCGATCTTGAATCGGCTTTGGCTGGGCGATCGGAACCGCCAGATCATCGTAAGTCAGCGGGATATCGAGTTGCCGTTGACTCGGCGTCGGAACGCTCGACTGCTGCCAAACCGGAATATGGTTTGCGAGCACCGCGCCTCGAAGATCATGCTCATCGGGCGTTTCGTGGACGACTGCGTTCGACCGACGGCCCACAGGAGGGCTGTCGAGGGCGGATTGGGCGGGTCCGGTAACCTGTGTTGGTACCGCTGATGCGTCCGGGATTGCCTGATATCGGCGAAACGGAAGCGCAGCCAGTGTACCGCCAGAGACGATCAGGACGCCAAGAGTGAGAGTTCGCAAGGGAACGGTCCGGAGCTGGAGTGAGCGAAAATCGCCACGCCCGAGCCGAAAATGCTGGGCGTTAGCGCGTCTACCAGCTTCGTCCTTGAATGCTATTTCAAAATGCTTCGTGCAAGAGGTAGTCATCGGCAGGTTCCGACAGCCGACTTCAGGGAAAGTCACTCATTTTTTACAAACCGATTCGGCTCAGCCACCTGTGCCAGCCCGATTCGACGGCCGATTGCGCGGAACTGAACCCGGAAAGTCTCCCCACCTTCGTTCTCCACGTTCTGGCTGATACCATCTTCGCGATCAGTCACAGCCCTCGGGACCCGTACAAGAAGCTATGGAAGCCGGAATTGTTGGCTTGCCCAATGTTGGCAAGAGTACCCTATTCAACGCCCTGACCAGTTCTCAGTCTGCTCAGAGCGAGAACTATCCGTTCTGCACGATTGAACCGAACGAGGGCATCGTGAACGTGCCCGACGAACGTCTGGGACGAATCACGAAGTTCATCGTGCCTCAGAAAACGATCCCGGCAACCCTGAAACTGGTTGACATTGCTGGGATCGTCAAAGGTGCCAGCGATGGTGAAGGACTTGGAAACAAGTTCCTCAGTCACATCCGTCAGGTCGATGCAATTGTGCAGGTCGTGCGTTGTTTCGAGGATGACGACGTGATCCACGTCTCCGGCACGGTCGATCCGATTTCCGATATCGAGACGATTGAAACCGAATTGATGTTGGCCGACATTCAGACGCTCGAAAATGCGTTGGGCAAAGCACAGCGAACCGCACGCAGCGGCGACAAGGAAGCGAAGCTTCGCGTCGAGGTGATCGAAAAGTGCAATCAACACTTAGCGAATGACACGCCACTGAGAACTCTGACGTTGAATGAAGCGGAGGAAGCGGCGATTTCGAGCTACGGCCTGATGACAGCGAAGCCAGTCCTGTACGTAGCCAACGTCAGCGAGACAGATCTAGATGGGAAAGACCCGCTGGTGAACAGGGTGCGTGAGCATGCTGAACAAAGCGGTGCCGGCGTCGTCTGCGTTTGCGCCAAACTAGAGGCGGAGATCGCGGAACTGGATGAGGAAGACCGCGCCGAGATGCTCGCCGATGCGGGCCTGGAATACCCTGCCCTCAGCCAGATCGCACGTGAAGCCTATCGAACGCTCGGCTTGCAAAGCTACTTCACCGCCGGTGAAAAAGAAGTTCGTGCGTGGACCGTGCATGTGGGGGCCACAGCGCCGCAAGCAGCCGGAGTGATCCACACTGACTTTGAACGCGGATTCATTCGCGTCGAGGTCTACACGCTGGAGGATCTCGAAACGCATGAAAGCGAGAAGGAGATTCGCCAAGCCGGTAAACTACGCGTAGAAGGAAAAGGCTACGTGATGCAAGACGGAGACATCTGTCATTTCCTGTTCAACGTCTGACTCCCCTCCTTGATTCGTCCGTTGTGGACGCCCGCCAAACAAATTGACTGCCCGTCGTTTCTCGTTTTGAGGTTTTCATGAGCAAGATGATGATTCCGATTCTATTTGCCATCGGCACCGCGATTTTCTGGGGTTGCTATGGCCCAACGATTGGAAACGCTCAAACACCACGTGTCGACGGGCGTCCCTTGCTACCGCCGGAAGGTTGGACTCCGTTTAAGCCTTACGTGTTCATTGGGATTGCCTACCTGGTGATCGCCATCATTGGTGGCCTGATCATGATGAAGGTAAAGGGCGATAGCTTCAGCTACTCGGGCACGCATTTCGCCACGGCGAAGTGGGGATTCCTGGCTGGAACTTTGGGTGCGGCCGGGGCGTTGTGCCTAACAACTGCGATGATGACGAGCCGCGGAAATGCACTCTTGGTGATGCCGATCGTATTCGGCGGCGCGGTTTCCGTGACGGCCCTCGTGTCAGTGATTCGACTTCACGGTCATGGAACGATCAGTCCGCTACTGTGGGCCGGGATGGCATTGACAGTGATCGGTGTGGTGATTGTCGCGATGAACACGCCGCATGGCCACGCGCCCGCCAAACCATCGGCCTCGCCAACCGATTCAGCAAGCATCGGATCGAGTGACGATGCAAACCCCGCATCCACATCGGAACCGGAGTCAGTTGGCTGATGAGTCCTGACGGCGTTGACCCCATGGACCGTGTGCGAGCGATTGATACTGAGATCACGCACGTTTGGATGATCCGCACGTTCCTGAAACATGCGGATGAATCAGAAGAAGATGAGGACCTTCGTGCGATCGTCCGAGACCTCTACGATTTCATTCTTGCGGTCGGGCCGCTCGACGAGGTGGAGGATTCTGCTGTCTACATGAAGATGGCTAAGAAGAAGCTGTCGCGTCTAAAACGCGCGACGGAACTTTACGAAGAGATTCAGCCGGAAGTCAGCGGGCACACGAACTTTGTGATGGCAGCAAGATCTCTCCGCACGGCGGTGGACCGAATCGCCACGGTCGTTCAAAGCAAATGAACAGCGCACCTGAGACTCGGTTTCACGAAAATGCAGCGTGAAACGACTTTCCAGGTCATGCAACGTGGCAGCAGGGCGGGACGAAAACGGTCTAGCCAACAATTGGACGGCCGTGATACAGACGTTCTCTGAATGCGAGTTCGTTCCCCCGTGGGCTTAGTCTTGAATACGAGAAGCCGTCCATCCGTCCATACTTTGTGGATCGCCACGCTATGCATTATCGCGTTTAGCGGGTGTGTTCGTCGACGCATGACGGTCCGCACAAGTCCTCCCGGAGCGACCGTTTCAGTCGACAACCAAGTCATCGGAACGACTCCTGCGGCCACAAGTTTCGTCTACTATGGAACTCGCGAATTTCGAATCGAAAAGGACGGCTTTCAAACCGAAACCATTCGACGCCGATTCAATCCTCCCTGGTATGAGTGGCCGGTACTCGACTTCATGTCCGAGACGCTGTGGCCGGGAGAAATTCGAGATGAACGGATCATCGACGTACAACTTGTGGAACAAACCTTAGAGCCGACGGAAAATGTCGTTCAGCGAGCCGACTCGCTGCGAACACAATCTCGTACCGGCATCGTCACCGCACCCCGCTGACCCCTCGACCATGCAGCACACAAGAGCGAGCGTTCTCATCGCGCCCGTTTTGATCTTGTCGCTGTTCGCTCCGACCCTGTGTGGCCTCGATCGTCTCGCATTCCGAGACGTCGGGCACTTCTACACGCCACTTTACGACTACGTTGCTGAGCGCTGCAGCGAGAACTGGCTTCCACTATGGAATCCGCTCGATCAGACCGGGATTCCCCTGATCGGCGAAACCACCACGGCGGTTCTCTACCCAGTCCGCCATCTCATCTATTCCCTGCCGCTTTCTTCGGAATCGGCAATGGCCTGGTACGTGGTAATCCACCTGATCCTGGCCTCTTTCGCAGCGAACTTGCTCGCAAGGTGGTCCGGCCTCTCGACGTTCGCCGCGACGATCGCAAGCCTTGTGTATCCGTTGTCGGGCACTGTCCTCTTCCTGTACACCAATCCTCCGTTCCTCGTCGGAGCTGCCTGGCTACCGTTCGTCTTGGGAGCACTGCTGGCGCCGGATGCCGGAGTCAATCGCATGCGCATCGTCTGCGGTGGGGCTGCGATGTCCATGATGATTCTGGGTGGCGACCCCCAATCGGCCCTCCACGCGATGATCATCGCTTCGGCTGTGTGGTGTGTCGCTCTCTTACGCCGTCGCAAGAATCCAGTTCAACTCATTGTGCTATTGAGTGTTCCGTTATTAGCCGCAGTGCTCGCCGCGCCACAGCTGGCGGCATCGATTGCGTGGAGCCGACAAAGTGATCGCTTGCAAGGAACGGATCACGGGCACTGGAGCGATCCGCCCTTGGTGGGCAGCAAACGTCATGAAACGTATCAGTACTCGTTACCGCCTTGGCACTTGGCTGAATTGACGACTCCCAATGCATTCGGCGCATTCCTGCCGGTCAATCATCGCATCAGTCGCTTGTTGCCCGGTGACGGAAGAGCCTGGACGCCCAGCATCTACATGGGGATGATCGTTTTGTTGGCGATGTTGCTGCGATTGCGGCAGCGTTGCGGCGGCCCCTGGCTCACGATTTTCGTGGTCACGATTGGTCTTTCGCTTGGTCACTTTGGCTTCGTTTGGTTCCTCCAATGCTTTTCAGGCAGGTTGGAACATTTCGACAGCGCGATTGGAGGCCCCTATTGGTGGCTCTATCAATGCGTTCCCGGCTATGACTCCTTTCGCTATCCGGCCAAGTGGCTTGCGATTGCATCTCTTGCCGCGTCGATCGTGAGTGCACAGGTTTTCGCTTCTGTGGATCGAAGTCAGTTACAACGGGTGGCTATCTGCGTAGCGTCCTTCCTCGCGGTCGTGTTGGCCCTTTTGCAGACGTTGCGTTGGAGAGATTGGGATTCTATGCCTTGGCCGACGGACGAATTCTGGGGGCCTCTGCAGTTTTCGAGCGGGCTTCATCAAGTCAGCTTATCCCTTGCCCATTCGATCGTCGTGCTGCTGATTGTGGTCTTCGTGATACGTCGATCCGTCGCCCGTTCCTGGAGCCTTCGGCATTGGCGAATCGTCATGGTCGCCGTTGTCGCTGTTGACCTGAGCATATGTGGCTATGGGCTGATCTATCGTGTGCCGGTCATGACCGAGAGACTCGCGATCGAAGCGACAGGAGGTCCCCTGCAAGCCGGCAATATGGCCTGGATGCGTACCCAATCGGACTCTGGCTGGCCCAGCGTCTGGCGAGAAACGAGTGATTCCGACCGACTTGTCGAAGTGGAAGCGAGTTCCCGAGCGGCATGGTTCGGCCGTTGGCACCTCGCGTCACGCGCGAACACGTTTAACAACATGGTCTCGATCCGAAGCGAAGCGATGTCTCGGTTCTGGCGTGCGACCAAAGTTTGCACGGCCGAAATGTCACTGAAGGAACAGGAGGAATTCTGGAACTCAGTTCGGACCTGGCTTGCAATCGGCAGCGTGTTGCACACATCCGGTTCCGCTATAGCGACGGACATCGAAGGTCATTCCGTGTCGCTCGTCGATCGCAGGACATCGGTCAACAAAGATGTGCCCGCCCTTCAAGCCTACTCTCATTGGAACACGCAAGCCTCTTCAGTGACGACCGAGGATCTTGTCAATCGATTGCAACAACTGGGGTCGACTTTCGAGCACGACGCAGCACGACAAATCCCAATCGTGGAGTCGAACACAACCTCCGAAGCGTTGGGAATGGACGGCACCCGAATGTTCCGTTTTGAATTGGGTGATCAAACGCCGGAGTCGGCGGAATTCCATCTCACTGTTGACCGTGATGTATTGATCACCCGTCCTGTCCTCCAGGACGGCGATTGGTCAGCATCCTTCACACCAATCCTGGCGCAAACCGCCGAAATCCAGTCCTTCGTTTGGAAACCGATCGATGTGATGCCAGTCGATGGAATCAAGCAAGGTATCTTCTTGACCGCAGGTCAATGGACCGTGCGATTCCAATACGCTCCCGC
>JBPCVD010000805.1:0-3495 GCA_051010815.1 Rubripirellula sp. | reverse complement strand
ACGCCACACCTCGATTCGATGGCAGCCGCCGGCGTTCGGTTCGATCGTTTCTACGCAGCCGCACCTCTCTGTTCTCCCACACGCGGAAGCTGCCTGACGGGTCGCTATCCGTTTCGCTTTGGAATCCTGGCCGCGCACACGGGCGGCATGCGTGTTGGCGAAATCACGATCGCCGAGTTGCTAAAGAAGCACGACTATGCGACCGGTATGTTCGGCAAATGGCACATCGGGTGGGTAAAGCCAGACGAAGTTGGCACGCGGGGTTTCTACTCACCCCCTTCCCATCATGGTTTCGACGAGTACTTCGCCACAACCAGCGCTGTGCCAACATGGGATCCTACGATCACGCCTGAAGACTGGGACAGCTGGGGTGGCGAACCGGGCGGTCCTTGGAAAGGTGGATTCCCCTACGTTCACAACGGGGACGAAGTGACTGAGAACCTTTCCGGTGACGACAGTCGAATCATCATGGATCGCGTGATCCCGTTCGTCGAAGCGCACCAGGATTCCCCGTTTCTTGCAACGGTTTGGTTTCACGCTCCTCATGAACCGGTGGTCGCAGGTGACGAGTTCAAGAAGCTTTATACGAAGGCAGGTACCAAGCGGAAGAACTACTATGGTTGCATCACTGCAATGGATCAGCAGATCGGACGCCTGAGAACCAAACTACGAGAGCTTGGCATTGAAAGAAATACGCTGGTCTTGTTTTGTAGCGATAATGGTCCGTCCGACGGATTGGCAAAGAAAGGAGTTGCGTCTGCTGGGCCCTTCAAGGGTCACAAGCACACGATGTACGAAGGTGGCGTCCTTGTCCCCGCCTGTGCTGAATGGCCGGGCGTCATTCCGGCCGGAACGTCAACGGAAGTGCGATGCAGCACGGTCGACTTCCTGCCGACGATTGCCTCGATCGTGGAGGCTTCAACGACAAAAAAGTCAAAGCGACCGATCGATGGAATTGATTTGATGCCAGTGATTCAGGGCGAGGTCGTGAAGCGAGATCGAAGCCTGTTCTTTGGCTACCGCAGGTTGCATCAAGGCATCGACGGGAAAGCGATCATTTCAGGTGACTGGAAGTTGCTTCGGGAGGCCAAGAAAGATGGTCGCGTGCGTCTCTTCGACCTTTCGAAAGACCCGTACGAGGCTCATGATTTGTCCACCGAGTTCCCGCAACGGGCGGATCGACTTCATGAACAGCTTTTAGAAATTGAAGCGAGTTGCCAACAGAGTCGCGACGGCGCCGACTACCGATACTGAACCGCATTCGCTGTCCTTCGCCTGAGTTTCGTCAGTGTTGACGCGCGGTTTCCAAAGAATTCCAGACACGCACAGAAATCGAAATGATTCCAACTCTCCATTCGGCGACGTTTCGCGTGTCGCTGGCATGCGTCTCCATGCTCCTCGTTTCATTGGCTGTGAAAGCCGTTGGTGCTGCTGAGAACTACGACGTCTACCTGTTGGCCGGGCAGTCCAACATGGACGGCCGAGGACTTGTGAGCGAGCTATCGGAGGACTTCCAGGCACCGGTGGATCAGAGCATCATCTTCTATCGAAGTGTGCCTCGTTCCAGTGACGGATGGCAAGAGCTCGGGCCAGGATTCAGCGTGGCGCCGAAATACAAGGGCGAGCTTCCTTCACCAACGTTCGGGCCGGAGCTTGGGTTTGCACACTCGATGCGAAAGGCAGAACCAGACCGCAAGTTGGCACTGATCAAAGGATCAAAGGGAGGCACCAGCCTGCGAGCGGATTGGAAGCCTGGCGTGAAAGGGAACAAAGAAAGCCAGGGACCGCGGTATCGGGATTTCGTCGAGACAATTCAGATCGCGACGAACCAGTTGCAGCAACGTGGCGATCAATACACGATTCGCGGTCTGCTTTGGCATCAAGGTGAATCCGACTCCAAATCGAGCACGGACGTCTACCGTGGTCGATTGGAAGAATTCATCGATCGAATCCGTGAGGACGTCGGAGTGACAGATCTGCCGGTCGTCGTCGGAGAGGTGTTTGACAACGGCAAGCGAGACAGCGTCCGAGCGGCGATTCAGGCGGTCGCCGCTGATAGCTCAACCGTCGGACTGGTGTCTTCCGAGGATACAAAAACATCCGATCCCGGCACACACTTCGACGCGAGCAGTCAGTTGATTCTGGGAAAACGATACGCGGACGCCATGAGCAAGCTTCCCGAGCCGGCGAGCGAGCATCAGCCCACGACTTCGGAGCAAAGCAACATTGACCGGCCCAACGTCTTGTTCATCACGGTCGATGACCTGAACGACTGGGTTGGATGCCTGGGAGGCAACCCCGACGCCAAGACTCCGAACCTCGATCGGCTCGCACGGCAAAGCGTCTTGTTCAATAACGCGCATTGTCAGGTCGCATTGTGCTACGCGTCACGAGCCTCGTTCATGACAGGCATGTACGCTTCCAGAACCGGCATCTACAACAATTCCTCGAAGTCGGCTGAAGCGGCTTACCGGAATGCGAAGCACATGCCCGTGTGGCTTCGAGAGTATGGCTATCGAACGATGTGCATGGGAAAGATTTACCACAATGACCATGGCAAAAAAGGCTACTGGGACGAGGTCGGACCAAAGACGCTGCGCTGGGGACCGGAACCTCCGAACGGCCGGCAATTTGCGAAACGCTTCGGGACAGATGCTCAGGACTCGTTGGCCTGGGCGGCGCTCGACATTGAAGAAGGTGGCATGCCCGACGAGCAAATCGCCTCATGGGGAATAGAAAAACTCAGCCGCGAGTATGAGCAGCCTTTCTTTCTGGCGTTGGGTTTCTACAAGCCGCACACGCCAATGACGGCCCCAAAACGATATTTCGAACGGTTCAATCGTGATAGCCTGACGCTACCCAAAGTCTTGCAGAACGACCTCGACGATGTTCCGGAAATCGGTCGTCGCTGGGTACTCGATCGAAGCAAGCTGATCGCCGAAGACGCCGTCACTCAGTACAGCCCGACTTACCGACGCGAACTCGTCCATGCTTATCATGCCTGCGTTGCGTTGGTTGATGATTGTATCGGGCAGGTGTTGGACACATTGGACAGCAGTCCCCATGCCGACAATACGATCGTGGTTCTTTGCTCTGACCACGGCTGGCACCTCGGAGAAAAGAACCACTGGCGGAAATGGATGCCGTGGGAGGAGTCGACACGCAGCTTGTTGATCGTGCGAGCTCCCAAAGCGCCTGGCAATGGCAGCCTTTGCGAGCGCACGGTGGGGTTGATCGATATCTATCCAACGCTCGCTGATCTCTGTGGCCTACAACCTCCGCGTCAACTCCAGGGAATGAGTTTCGAATCGCTGCTAAAGGATCCGAACAGCGGGTGGAATCGCCCCGCGCTAACCTCGACGAAAGCGGGCAACCACACGGTTCGATCGGATCGATGGCGATACATTCGCTACATCGATGGATCGGAAGAACTCTACGATCATGACAACGACCCGGACGAGTGGCACAACATCGCGGGTGATCCCTCGATGAACG
>JBPCVD010000804.1:0-3707 GCA_051010815.1 Rubripirellula sp. | reverse complement strand
CAACACACCTCTGCAATCGGTTGGGCCCGGACACATTCATGGCCGTGATGTCGTCGGCGCGAGCGGCGAGGGCAAGAAGTTAGTCGACTCGGGCCCAGACGCGTACGTACTTAGCGAACTTGGCAGTCGGCATCTTTCCCATGCAATGACGTTCCTCGACGACCATCTTTCAGAGACACCAGACAAACCATTCTTTCTGTACTACGCGTGCAATTCCAATCATGGACCCTACACACCTGATCGTGAACTTCAGGGAGTTGCCGTCGCGGGCGCCGCGACCAATGTTGCGGGAGACGCGATGGATGTGCGAAGCGACTTTATCTATGAGAACGATGTCGCTTTGGGGCAGTTGCTCGATCACCTTCAAGAGACCGACGATCCTCGCAATGAGGGGAAGAAGTTGATCGAGAATACGATTGTCGTTTTCACGAGCGACAATGGTGCTGAGAAAGCGGTGAAGCGATCAACCGGGCCTTTTCGTAGCAATAAGGGATCCGTCTATGAAGGCGGGCATCGTGTTCCTTTTCTTGTGACCTGGCCAACCGCGAACGTCGGAGATGGGAGCGAGTCGACGTCTGGGCGATCGGACGAAACCTTGATCGGCTTGCAGGACATGTTTGCGACCTTTGCAGAGATTGCCGGCGCTGAACTACCAAACTATCGTAAAGGCGAAACTGGAGGCGAAGATAGCTACAGCGTGCTCGGTGCCTGGAAAGGGAATCGCATGCCCGCGCGGACCATGTTCTTCAATGACCACAAGGAAGCAAAGGATCATGCGGTCGTCGCGTTCCGGCAGGACGATCCCGTGGTGGATGGTCGGACCGTCTCCGGGAAGTGGAAGATGTTCTTCGATGAAAGCTTGCTGCGGGCCGGGACTGCAAAGCCGGTCGAGTTGTTCGATCTGGCGACCGATTCGCAGGAGAAGCAGAATCGATTGGCCGAGAAGGATCTGGCAAGTCTCGTCACAGTCTTGAAGCAAGCGGCACTTGAACATCGGACCGCCGTAGGACACCGCATGGTCCCAATTGTGGGCCGCGAACGGATCCATTTTGATTGGCTAGGGAAGGGAGTCGAAGATCAACCGGGGGTAACGATCGACATGCGCGAGGCAACGGCCAGCGCGAGTCAGGGGAGTTTCGATATGCGTGTTCCTGTTGAGGGGGGACGCGACATTCGAATGAGCGTGCGTGCGTCGAACCGAAGCGGGGAGATGGCGTCGGGGTTTGACGTCAACCGGCGAGGCTGTGGCATTGTTGGCGGCAAGGCGAATCAGGTTGATTCTGGCGAGAGTATCGAAATTGTGTTCGACCGTGATGTCGTTGTCGAATCAGTTGCCATCACCGCTGGAAACGGCGTTTGCGGAGGTTCATACCGCGTTGGCGATCGTGCACCGCTGGCGATCTATTGTGTTGATGGTGACATTGACTCCAATGACCAATCGGGGATCCTGAGCGACATTGGTGTGTTGCTTGAGGGGAAGTCGTTGCGACTTGATAGCCGTGCTCATTACGATGTCGAGACGCCCGGGCAATGGCGTCTGGGATCGATTACCATTCGCACACTCAATCAGTAGCCCGCCACATTCGACCCGTTTTAGAGATCGCAATTGATGACACGCTATCTATTTGTTGCTGCTCTGTGTTTGCTTCCGAGTTTTTGCGAGGCGCGTCGACCCAACTTCGTCTTGGTCTTCGTGGATGACATGGGATGGGGAGATTTCTCGTGTTTTGGGAACAAGGCGGTTGAGACGGAGAATATCGATAAGTTGGCGAGCGAGGGGCTGCGGTTCGAGCAGTTCTATGTCAATTCGCCGATCTGTTCTCCCTCACGCGTTGCGATCTCGACGGGGCAATATCCGCAGCGTTGGCGGATCACTTCGTATCTTGCAAGTCGGGAACTCAACAGTCAGCGCGGGATGGCTCAGTGGCTCGATCCCCAAGCGCCGATGCTTGCGCGGTTCTTGAAGCAAAACGGTTATGCCACCGGGCACTTTGGCAAGTGGCACATGGGTGGGCAACGTGATGTCGGCGAAGCACCCTTGATCACGGAATATGGTTTCGACAAATCATTGACCAACTTCGAGGGGCTCGGCCCTCGTGTATTGGCGGTTTGCGATGCTCATGATGGCACGCCAGTCCGTCGACATACCTTAGGATCTGACAAGCTTGGTCGAGGAAAGGTCACGTACGAAGATCGGGATAAAGTGACCGAAGTCTATACCAAGGCGGCTCTAGACTTCATTCGGGAAGCCGAGGCAAAGGACAAGCCTTTTTATGTCAATGTTTGGCCCGACGATGTTCACTCACCGTTCTATCCGCCCGAGGCAAAACGGGGCGACGGTTCGAAACGACAGCTCTACCATGGTGTACTGGACACCATGGACCAGCAGCTTGGTCTACTCTTTAATTACATCGGCAGTCGACCAACGCTTCGGGACAACACGTTGATTCTGGTCTGCAGCGACAACGGTCCTGAGCAGGGTGCCGGATCGGCGGGACCATTCCGAGGCCACAAGACCTGGCTTTATGAGGGTGGAATCCGGTCGTCCTTGGTGGTCTGGGGACCGGGCTTGGTCGACACGCCGAAGCCGGGAACGTCGAATCTCGAATCGGTATTCGCTGCGATCGATATTCCCCCGACGCTGCTGGCAATCGCTGGGATCAAGCCTCCGGCGGATGTCCATTTCGATGGTCACGACATGACCGACGTGTTGCTAGGGCTCTCGAAAGATTCACGCCCCGATCCTCTTTGCTTTCGACGACCGCCAGACCGGAAGTCTTTTTACGGCGATACGAACCTGCCTGATCTGGCCGTACGGCAAAAGGATTGGAAGCTCGTCTGCGATTACGACGGCAGCCATCCCGAACTTTACAATTTGGCGAAGGACCGCGGCGAGACGAAGAATGTCGCCGATGAGCACCCCTCGCTGGTCGAGGAGCTGCGGAAGATCGTGTTGCAGTGGCACATGAATATGCCGCCGGACAACGGTGCGAGCTTCGTTGCCAAGAAAAGAAGAGGGCAAAGACCGGCTAAGAAGTCGAAGCCCGATCCAAATCCGACAAAGTAGCGTGGTCCCGTCGTCGGATGCGCCTTGTCTGCGTGATCAAGGCAAGGAGACTGCTTTTCTGAGCTTGCGAATGCGAGTCTCGTAATCTTCGGTCCAGTTCTGACAAACAGGCATCGACTGATCGAAGCGATAATCTGGCGGGACCATTGCCTGATCCCAAAGCGACTCTCGCTTCGCATAACCCGGTGACGCTGCGTTGGCGGGAAGTCCACGCTCAAGTTGGTCCAGTAGCAACTGAGTCAATTCGTCGATGTAGCGATCGGCTCGAGTCCGTTCGAACGGCAATTCTGAGACAGTGTACGCGACCGGTTGGAATAGGAAGAACTTCGAGTAGTAGACGTCACCACCGCGCTCCTGGCGCCAAGGTGTTGTGACGTATTCCTTCCAGTCCGCCAGCAAACCTCGTTTACGTGACTCGGATCTTAGTTCCCTGCTAGGAATTTGATCGACCAGTGTTCTTACTTTTGCTTTGCGAGCTGTGGCCACGCGACGATTGAGAACCTCCGATTCCAACCACTGGACTGCTCGCAATTCAGCTCTCTCGGCGTGATCGAGCGTCCAGAATGAATTCAATCCGTTGGCGACGTCATTGCGAATGGTGTTTGCCCATTTCAATAACACTTTGGCCGCGAGGATACGT
>JBPCVD010000803.1:0-7933 GCA_051010815.1 Rubripirellula sp. | reverse complement strand
ATACGGATCCGTTGCCGCGTTGCCGAAGATCAGCTCTGTTCCAGTCACAAGTTGCAGGGAGATCGCAAGTTCTGGTTCAAAGATGTTGTTGATGGCTGCGACCGTGGATGTCAGCAAATCGAGGGTCGGTGCCACGCCACCAAGCTGCGCCGTGATTTCACCGGTCGCTGCGAGCGCGAGTCGGTATACCTGCAAGGATTCGCCGGTTGAATAGTTCTGGTCGTTATCGACGACGAGAACAGTGTCGCTGCCGGATGTGTTCCCAGCCGAAGTGGCGACGACCAAGACCGTTTGGTCCCCATCGACAAGCACATCGTCCACGGGATTGATGTTAAATGCGAAGGACGACTGATCGGCCGGGATTGTGATGCTGGTTGGGATGGAGATTTCACTTGGATCTCCGGTCAGATTCACCAGCGCTTCGATAGGGCTGAGCACAACATTTGCGCTGAATTCGGCGTCTGCCGACGGATCGGTTCCGGCAGAACTGGCTTGGGCAATCGCGATGAAGCGATAGGTGCCAGGCGTGAGCAGTCCCGATTCTGCGATGTCGGTCCTGCCTGATGCCGCCGTCGTGCGAGTGAAGCTAAGTGGCGAAGGAAGACCCGGCCCGGTGAGTTCAATCGACGCCAACGCAGTTCCATCCGCGCCCGAAACGGCGACGAATCCATCGAAATCAAATGCAGTGGTGGTTGCCACGTCAAAGTAGACCTCGAAGAAGGCTTCGTCGTCGATCGTGCCAAGGCTGTTATCACCGATCGTGATTTCCGCAAATCCATTGGCATCGAAACCTGAGGTGTCGACGCTCGAGTTCAAATCGGCCCCATGCCCGACGCGAGATTCCGTTTGCACGCTTTCGTCGGGAGCACCGTTTACGTTTTGCGTCGAGCCTGCGACACCATCGGAAACGGAAACGCCACGTCGAATATAGCTCGCGAACAGATTTGAAGACGGTCGCGATACGGTCGCGATGCTGGCACCCACGCTGTCATCTTCATGGATAAGAATCGGAGAAATGTCGACGGTCAGAGCCGAATCGACATCGTCATCAACGACTGTCAGAGAATCGGAAATGCTGACATGCTGAGGGGCAGTCGCCGAAACGGTGATCACCTCATTCTCATCATCGATGGCGTTGTCCAAGATCGTGACAGAGAACGGTTCCGACGTCGTCAAACCGTTCGTGATCGTGACCGACGTTGGAACTTCAAGCCGGCTGGTGTTGCTGCTGCTAAGGCCAACGGCAAGTTCGCCAACCGTGTCGGTTCGCGTGACAACTGCGGTTGCGGTAACGACGCCGGCCGACTCGATCGCAGACATTTCATCAATCACGACGGTTAGCAGCGCGTCATCGTCGATGACATCCAAGGTGCTTGAACCGTTCGCGAGTCCGGGAGCCGACGCGGTCAACGTGACATTCACAATTTGATCCATCATGATGTCGTCGACGGCGGCCACATTGAATGGCAGCGAACTTGTTTGGCCAGCCGGAATGATGACACTTGCCGGCACTGAGGCTTCGCTTGTGTCGCTGCTGGTAAGCGTGACGGTCAACGCGTTCGTCGCATCTACACCTATTCGACTGACGGTTGCAGTCGTGGCTGCCGAACCATCCCCCTCAAAGATTGCGTCGTCCGCAATGGTCACGATGAGCGCCGGGACGGGAACCTCGCGGATTGCGACGCCCCCGAGGGATGTATCGAGGGAAAAACTATCAGGGATCACGTCGATGACGATTTCGCCACTCGCGTCCGCGGTGACAACGGATGCCAGAGACGACAACGGAAGTGCACTCGATCCAAGTTGCCCATTGACCTGGAGATTCCCCCTATCGAAGTTCTGGTCGAACTGAACCGGGGCTCCTTCGCCGGCGATTGTCACGGTTTGCTCGATGGAAGCGTAGTGACCCTCGAGACCGAAAACGTAAATCTCGTACTCGGTACCAGCTGCGAGACCGCTCCATGTCATTTGAATCGGATCGCGATCGCTGAATATTTGTCCGTCCAATCCGGCTAAATCGGTATCGAATGCGGGAAGCGTCGAAGCATTTGGAACCACGCTTGCCGAGCAAACGGAGTTTGCGCTGCACAGCAGCGATCCACTGCCAGATTCGACCAGCGCGAAATCGATCGAGGTTTGTGATCCATCGACATCGGCGAGATTCGTCAGCGAAGTCGGATTCTCTGCGCCCGTGATCGTGTGCCAACCCGAAGGTCTGCTGTTGGCGTTGACATCGAAGTCAATGCCTACCAATCCGGCAAGCAAATGACGCGGTTCCAAACTCTCAACCGTCAGGAGTGTGCGAACACGTCGTCGTGATTGTGTTGTGTGCTCTTGCTTGGAAAGATCCCGAAGCATGGAACCACGACGATTGCGTTTGCGTCGAAGGTCTCGCGGGCTGCGTGGCGTTCGCATTGGAAAACTCGAAGTCGGATGATGAGAAATGGGAGCAAGTCTTTGACGCATCCACACGCGCTCAGGCTGCTGCTCACCAACTCATTTCGGTCGTCAAGACACGAAGAGAGTTAGCAGAAGGCGCGCAACGAGTTTGTCGGAGGCTATCGCACGCTGTGATGCGTGCCGTCCAATGTTCTTAGCAAGTGCGCGTTTTTGGAATCGCCGCAAAGGCGTTTCGGAAGAAGACTCGCTTCCAACGTATTGTTGGTGAGTCAAGCGCGGTCGGACGGCAACAGATGACGTGGTGGTTCATCAAAGAACTTCCAGCAAGAGAAGAGTGTTCGAGCAGAGAATTGTCGAACGGAATCGAAGATGAGAATGATTCGCTCGCATTGCAAACTGCGATCGCAACGTGCAAAGCGAGTATGCCGAGGTCATCGGTGACGCGGGACTGAGTAGTCGCGGTGGAGTCGTCGTGATGAGTTTCATCGTATAGCCAAGTGGCTTCGAGTCGACACAAAGAGAAGATAAGAAAAGGCACGTCAAAACAGTTGTTGTGAAACAACCTTTCCACGTGTTAGATGGGCGAGAAAGTAACGCTCCCGATTTTGCGTGTCAACAAAATTCTTGCCCATTTCGCCTAAGCCATCTTCTTGGGGGGAAGCGTGACACCTGCGTTCAAGTGGCGTTACGAAGCTGTTTGAAGAGATCGAGTTGTTAGATACTTAGCTTCATTGAGGGGTTCAGTGTTAACTCGATAGGACCGGTGTTGCACGCGCGCATCGTTGAGCTTTCAAACGCATGTCGCATGCAACAACGCCGCTCTGCTCAGGGTGTCTTCAAACGGCAGGCGTCGATTCGTGAACACACTCTCAAGCGGGGGAGTGTGACCACCGTTCGCGTCGAAAAAGATCAACCAAGTCATTCGCAATCGATCCGGGTTGCGAGTGACTTGCCTTCGTTTTCATCATCGAAGTTCAGTGCCGGTGCATCGCGGAAGACCAATGCCGGCGCGGAAGACCAATGCCGGCGCGGAAGACCAATGCCGGCGCGGAAGACCAAGACCGGTGCATCGCCGAGTACCAGTACATGCTGTAAGACAGCTTCGGTTGTGACGCGAAATGAGCTGATGGACGTTTGCCGCAGAGCTTCCGGCTTAGCAGTTCGACCGTCGACTTGGTGCGCATCGCCGGGCTTTTTAGCAGCACATCGTCATGCTGCTGAGCTTCGCGGAGGTCCCTCAGCGGGGACGATCAGTCCGCAAGGTGCAGCCCTTGTCCTGAGCCTGCCACCGAGTTGCATCGCGGCAATCGTGGGGGACCGTGAGGGAACGCTGAGAGCGGTCAGCTCGTGAATCCGATCGGCGGAGAGCCGCCTTGGTAGTTGTAGAAGGATCCGATGTTGGGGAGCACCATTTTTAGATCGGCCTCGTTATTCACACCGAACCACATGGCGAGTTCCGCTGCAAATTCGTCGACGGAAGTGGTTGGAATCAGGCGTCCACGGCCGAGATTCAGGTTGCCGTAATCTTCGTGGGTGGGCGTAACCAGGGACGTTGGGAACTCACCGAAGACGCGTCCCCCTTCGATTCCACCGCCCATGATGATTTGATTTCCACCCCAGGCGTGGTCAGAGCCTTGGCCATTGGTTCCGAGCGTACGGGCGAAGTCGGAGGCTGTGAAAGTGATCACATCCTCTTCGCACTGGAGCTCCTCGAGCGCCTCGTAGAAGGAGCTCAAGGCGCGGCTGACTTGAGGCAGGTTGTTGTCTTGCGCGTCGAGGAGGCCGGAATGATTGTCCCAACCACCGATCGATACAAAGAAGACTTGACGTGTCTGTTGCAGTTGGTCGCTGGCACCGATGACCTGCGCGATTTTTTTGAATCGCTGGCTTAGAGAATCGGGGTCGAAGTTTGTGTTGACCGCTACGTTGTTAACTTGCGAGTTGAATTCGATCGCTGCGTCAATCGAATTGCGATGCGACTCTGCGAAGGACTTGGCAAGCAGATTCGAATACGTTTGCTCGAGCAAATTGTCGAGCGTCTTTTTGTAAATCCTGTTTTGGGTGTAGTTGGTGTTGTAATTGCTGACTTGAGTCGCACCGCCCTGGCCGATGATGTACGGGATCACGGCTCCACCAGTTTGGAAAATGTTGACTCCGTTGATCGAAACGTTCATCGAGACGTTTGGATTCTGATTGGTCGATTGCAGCAGATCGGCCATGCGCCCGCCCCAACCGGTAATTTGCGATCGAGTGTGAGGCGCGCCGGTCATCCAATGCCGCTGCAAGTCAGCGTGAGAGAACAAGCCGAGCGGCAAATTCGATCGATTGTCGTAGGCGACTCGGGTCGTCGGCTCGATCAAAGAACCAACGTTCGCGAGGAAAGAAACCTTGCCTTCGTTGTAGAGCTTTGCAATGCCGCCCTGCAGGCCGTTGTTGCCATCGCTTGTTTGGTTGTTGTTTTGATCGTACGTCCTGGCGCTGTATCCCAGTCCCGGATGAAGTCCAAAGCTACGGTTCTGAAGATTCGTCGGATCTGCGATGGCCAGCAGATCGTTTTGATTCAGTGCAAGTCCACCCGGATTGTTGTTGCCGTCGTCGTACCCACCTCGCGCTGATGCGTAGTCGTCGTACTCTTTGCTGTTCGCCGAGTTGGAAGCGTTGTTCCTTGGGATCAACATATTGTAGGAGTCGTTTCCGCCAAACAGAAACAGGCAGACAAGCGCTTTGTAGCCGCCAGCACCATTGTCGGCCGCCACCGCCTTCGTCGCTTGAAGGTTCAACAAGGTGGACATGAGCGACGTGTTGGTCATCATGCCGCAACCGGCCGCAGCAGCTTTCAAAATCGAACGTCGCGAAGCGTGTTTCGATGAATGAGTCATGGCGATGGTTCTTTGGTGGCGAAGAGCGATTGGATGAGTGTGGAAGTGCAGAAACTTGAGTCAGCCCTGGGGCCTATTCTTCGATGGCGCAATCAGGCGACAAGATTACGGCGAGCAAAGCTTCTTCCAGGCGAAGCCCCGCCTGGCTCTCGGCAGTGCTTTCCGAGGTGATGGCTTGGATGATTCCAGCCTTGGTTTCATCCCTCAAACTTCCGTTGCACAACAGCAGGTCGAAGCGACGGAGGATTTCCGGAAGGTTGGCATTATCTTTAGCAAGATCGATTTCTTCGTCCAGGTTGAAGGTGATCCGACAAGAACCGAGACGCATGTTGTACTGCACGTACAAACGGCGAGCGAAAGATGAGAATCGATTGATGGTCTTGTTACCAGTCACTGCGGTCAGTACCTGGAATTCAGGCGCGAACAAGCCTTCACGCGGGATCCGAGATGAAGGCGTGTAGCCGATCAAATCGCCCGGTGGTTGATAATCAGGCAAGTAGTAGTTGAAGACGCTTGGAGCGCGAAAAGGCATCTGGCCGATGTCACCCTGAATGGAATTCGTCAGCATCATGTAGGGTTTGCCAGTGACTGGGTCGTCTTGGGGATAGTTACTCGTTGGACGCATTGCGCGAATCCAAGAGGTGACTCGCTGAATCGGTTCCCTCAGTCGGCTGTGCTCTGTGCCGCGCATCACGACCTCCACGCGGAGTGGGGAACGCTTGCGAACGGCTCGTAGCCCACGCACTGCCTCGGGATCGAGCAAGATTGCTTTGACGACGGCTTTCATGTCACCACGCTCGCCTTGCCCGTTGTCGCGAAACTTTCGCGTGACTCGTCGAGTGTAGCCACGCGAAGGGTTCGATTTGATCATTCGTTGAATGAGCAGTCGGCAAATGAATGGGGCGACGTTCTCGTGGTTGGCAATCACGTCCAATCCCTCATTGATCTCTGCTTGGGCAGCCGCGTCGGTCAAAGTCGCAGGAAGTGGACTGAGCGTCTGACCGAAGAGTGTCTTGGACTGAGGGGCGTTGGTGTTGGCGTAACCAGGCTTGTTTGGGTCTTCTTCGTAATTCAGGTTGTTGTCGTGCTCGGACGCCTTCACTTGCATCGGCTTGCCAAAGTTCCGGCCGGTGTAGAGCGTGTTTGTTCGTGTGTTGTGGTTCGATCGAAGCCCGGTGAAGAGGCGAGCTAGTTCGGTGATCCCGTCATTGTCGTAAGTCGGAATCAACTCTCCGTTTTCGGTGGTCTTCAAGCGACCATCTTGGTGAAGCTCATACAGACCGATCGAGAACAGTTGCATGATCTCGCGTGCGTAGTTCTCATCCGGCCATCTGCCTTTGGAAACGTCCGCTTTTCGGTTGCGATAAGAACTCAGGTAGACGCCCATGCATTCGTGGAACGTGACGTCACCGAGCAGGTCGCGATAGTTTCCGTCCGCATGGCTTGCAAGCATGTCGTAAAAGGTGCTCATGCCGAGCCAGTCTGGGATCGAGCGTTCACCATTACCGATGTCTCGGCCGTTGTTGTTGTTGAATCCAACGCCGCTGTCGCTAATCACGAAGATTTGCGACAGAGCCCAGGCGACCTTCTGACGCAGTTGGTCTTCTCTCGATAGCGCAATGTGCCACCACGCTTGGTAGCGATACGCGGAGATTCCAATGCTATCCTGTTCAAGATCGCGACCATCGGCGGCAACAAGATCGGAGGCGACCTGGAAGTGGGAAGACGCCTCTAGATCGAACTGATCATCGATCCACTTGGAACAAGCTCGCCTGTATCCGACTTGGCGGATTCGCGTGGCTAACGCATCGATGTCCGCTTGCGTGGGACCGAACGTTGCTTTGGATAAAAACTGGGACGCCTTCAGTTGACTGCGTACCACTTTGACATCGCGAGATGTCTCAACTTCGAATGTCCCCGCGTTCAACGTCGCAGTAAGAGAAAGGGCGAAGCTGCAGGTCAAAACCACAAGCGTCCGCATTCCAGCGACGCTGCTACCCAAGATGTGCATCATGTGTACCGACGGTTTTCGATCAGTTTGGCCGGCACGCCGTCCGATTCTGCGTGCCGAAGAAAAGGTCGAATCACCCAAAAACACGAGTGACTCATGGCACGATAATAGTGGCGGACGAACTAGCAATCAAAGGGATATAGGTGAAATTGCACTCCCTTGCCTCTGCCGGGTGGTGTTTGGGGTCCGAACGGGCCGTGTTTGACGATCGTGACCTGCTCCACCTGAGATAGCGCCAGCTCCAGCTTGAGACAGGAGTCTGCTCCAGCTTGAGGTAGGAGATCGGGCGGCTCGGTCTGCGCCGAAATCTGCAGGTCGCGGCGGGAGTTTGTCGCTGTGAGGCGTGCAATTCGCCCAGCCTAGAGCGTGAAACGCCATCCGCTGAAAGCGACTCGCCGTCCGCAGAGAGGACTTTGCCGTGCCCGGCGAAAGCGCCGTTTTGAAGGCTCGGCTATCCATTGGATCGGTTTTGATCGGGGTGAAGAGTTGGTGGCCGAGCGCGTGCCGCCGCAAAGGTTGGCCATTTAGTCGATCAGCCGCGATAGCTTCGCCCCAATCCCTGGAACGTTCTTGATCGCCCGAGTGGTGCGTTGCAACTCGGATTGCGTCCATTCAGGGCGGCCGGTTTGGAGTTGCCGTTCGC
>JBPCVD010000802.1:0-25348 GCA_051010815.1 Rubripirellula sp. | reverse complement strand
GTCTTAAGACGACTACATCGGTTGTCATCCTCACATCGCCTCACATAGCGGCACGATCGGACTGGTGGATTCAACTAGTTCTCGGATCGTCACACCTGCGAATGCGGCTTCGGTTGCGGCGTACGCTCGATCCAGTTCTGCATGCAACGGGCACAGCTCTGTATGGGTCTTCAATCCCAGCGGGCACGACCGAATCCGCTCCACTGGAGCGACCGCGTTGACCACATCCAGAATCGTCAACGTGTCCGTCGATTTGTCCAACTCATAGCCGCCGCCCGGTCCCGGACGACTTCGTACTAAACCGGCCGAAGCCAGATCCTGCAATACTCGCGTCAGATACCTGCGCGGCACCTTCGTCTCCGAAGCCAACAAGTCTGCGGACGCCGATTGACCGGGTCGCTTGCCCATGCAGGCGACCGCTCGCAACGCGTATTCGGCGGTTTTGGATAACATCGAATTCGAACCTAATTTCGCGAGTCACGAATTGTGCACCTTGACATGCAGATTCATAATCTATACCCTGAGGTGCATGAATGAAAGCCAGCATTTGCGAATCCGCTGATTTCTTATTCATCTCGCTGCCCGCCCACCCCTCCTGTTCTGATTCGTATCTTGATGAACACGATCAAAACCCCGGTGCTCCGTCGATTCGTGAGCTTGTCGACACTCGCGGTCATGGCGTTGCTAGGGCACGACGCAATGGGTCAACGCAGTAGTTTCGAGCGTCCCCCCATCGACTACCACAACGCGGACGTCAATGATCCGGTCGCGAAATTGGCCAGTCATGTCGAAGCGGGCAAAGTTCACCTCGACTACGACGAGAAGTTTGGATACCTGAAATCGGTGCTGAGTGCGCTCGACATTCCAATCAGTTCTCAGACTCTCGTCTTCTCGAAAACCAGTCTTCAACTTCACCGCATCTCACCGCGTAATCCTCGATCGCTCTATTTCAACGACGACGTTTACGTGGGCTTCTGTCAGCAGGGAGACGTGCTGGAGTTCGCAGCAACAGACGCTCAACAGGGCGCGACGTTTTACACGTTGAAGCAATCTGACTCGGAACAGCCCGAGTTTGTGCGAGACCGCGGAGGCTGCCTGAGCTGTCACGCATCGGGGCGTACACAGAATGTCCCCGGCTACTTGGTTCGCAGTGTTTTTTCCGATGGTGGAGGCCGCCCCAAGTTCGGAAGCGGGACGTTTCTAACGGATCAAACGAGCGACTTCAAGGATCGCTGGGGTGGCTGGTACGTGACCGGTGACCATGGCGCGATGCGGCACATGGGAAACACGACGTGCGACGACGATGACGACACAGACTTTGATCGAGAACCGGGAGCGAATCAGAAGCGATTAGACGAATTCATACGCACCGACAACTTTCTGACGCCTCACAGTGACATCGTTGCACTGATGGTTTTGGAGCATCAGACCCAGATGCACAACGCTATCGCCGCTGCAAATTACGAGACTCGGCAAGCGGTTCACCAATCTCGACAAATGAATGAACTTTTGGAGCGTGATCCCGAGTATCTGAGTGAAAGTGCTCAGCGTCGAATCAATTCAGCGGCGGAACAAGTTCTGGAATACATGCTGATGTGTGACGAGTTCGCACTGACAAACATGGTCAGTGGCTCATCCTCCTTCACTGAAGATTTTCAGAAGCGCGGCAGACAAGACGCGCGGGGGCGTTCATTGCGAGACTTTGATCTCGAGACTCGACTCTTCCGTTACCCGTGCAGTTACCTCATTCACTCCGACGCCTTTGATGCCTTACCGAGCTTGGTGCGTGACCGTGTGTTGCAACGACTGATGGCGATACTATCGGGCGAGGACGCCTCGGAAGACTATGCGCATCTATCGCCGGCCATTCGCCGCGACATCCTGCAGATCCTGCGGGACACCAAGCCGGAAATCAAACGTTTCGAACTTGCCCAACATTGACCGATCCCAAGAGACTTCGCGTGTGGAATCGCATCTTCCTAGTTGTTGGCATCATTCTCGGCTGGCAGTTGAGCGCCGCCACACATTGTGGCGCCCAGCTCAACATCGATATTGAGCAGCCGCCGATCCAGTACAGCGAAACGCCTGACGACAACGAAGTTAGCAAGCTGATCGAGCGGATCAAGTCACGAGACGTCAAGCTGCAATACGATCAGGACCTGGGGTACCTGCCCGCCCTGCTTGAGGCGCTCGACATTCCCATCGCGTCACAGGTGCTGGTCTTTTCCAAAACCAGCTTGCAAGTTCGATACATATCGCGACGGAACCCGCGAGCCATCTACTTCAACGACGACACCTACGTTGGCTGGGTTCGCGGAAGTTCGATGATGGAGATTTCGACCTCCGACCCGAATCTCGGTGCGGCCTTCTATACCGTGGACATGAAGCCTTGGCGGGCCGATATCGAACGCGCCTACTACGACTGCCTCTCCTGCCATACGACATCCATGACACAAGGCGTACCGGGGCACACCGTCCGTTCTGTCTTGCCTCACTTGGACGGCAGTGTGAATTCGCAACTGCAATCCTACATCACCGATCATGCCAGCCCGTTTTCTCAGCGTTGGGGTGGTTGGTATGTCACAGGTCGTCACGGCGACATGAAACACATGGGCAACGCGTTCCTGCGTAGCGGACAACTCGACACGAGTGACAACGGAAACAAACTTAGTTTGCGTGATGAGTTCGACACGTACGACTGGCTCTCACCTTATAGCGACATTGTGGCTTTGATGGTCTTGGAACACCAAACGCAAATGCACAACGCGTTCACCCGAGCAAGCTTCACGTTTCGCAAACTCAACTACGACCTGCAACAAGCGGGGGCGACGAAGGAAGGGCTTCGAGAGAATCAGCTATTGATCTCGCAAGCGGCGAAAGAGGTGGTTGAATACCTGTTGTTCTGTGACGAAACCCCGCTGACCAGCGAAGTCAAAGGGTCAATCCTGTTTACGAATCAGTTCACCGAACGCGGCCCCCAAGACTCGCGTGGTCGTTCGCTTCGCGAATTCGATTTACAACGTCGCATTTTTAAGTACCCGTGCAGTTATCTCATTTACTCCTCTGCATTCGAGGCCTTGGAGCCGGAACTTCGCAAGCAGATCTACCAGCACTTGTGGGATGTCCTGACCGGTGAGCTGACGGACTCAAAATTCGACCACCTCGACCAACAGGACCGCGACTCCATTTTGAGCATCCTGTTGGAAACGAAACCGGGACTCCCAGACTACTGGAATCGCTGAGGCAGGCGTCCCGTGGTGTCCCATTCCCGCTCAGCAGTTCGCTGGCGGAACGTCTTCTCATCCGCAAGACGGGGTCGCGGACGTCAGCGCTGTGAACCGCAGGATCTCAACCGGGCGGAATCCGTGACGCGACGCCACTCGCTAAACTAAGGTGTCGACCCCGCGTTTCCGACGGGATCCCCGCCTCGCTGCTTTCCACCGCTGTTGAATCCATGCCAAGATCTGTGACGTTTCTCCGTCAATCGCTTCCCTCCGTTCCATTCTGTGGTCTGCTGTTCATGCTGTGGGTTCCGTTGACGACGGACTCGCGATCGCTGCGAGCCGACGATGAAGCCGCCAAACCCAATATCTTGCTGATCTTGGCCGACGACCTCGGCTATTCCGATTTGGGATGTTACGGCAGCGAGATCGCAACGCCGAATCTTGATTCGATCGCGGACAACGGCCTGAAGTTCACTCAGTTTTACAACACCGCGCGTTGCTGGCCGACACGCGGTGCGTTGATGACCGGCTACTATGCCCAGCAAATTCGTCGTGATGCTGTGCCCGGTGTACCGTCCGGTGGCGGCAACCGCGGCATCCGTCCCGAATGGGCCGTCCTGCTACCGAAGCTTCTCAAGCCTCAGGGATACCGTTCGTATCACACCGGCAAATGGCACATTGATGGCATGCCGATCACGAATGGATTCGACCACTCCTACTTGCTGAAGGACCAGGGCCGATTCTTCAACCCGACCCGACATTGGAAGGATGACGTGGCGCTGCCACCAGTCGAGAAGGGAACCGATTTCTATGCGACGTCGGCGCTTGCGGACCACGTCATCGACGTTTTAGAGTCGCATGAGTCCGAGCAAAAGAACCAACCCTTCTTTCACTACCTGGCTTTCGCTGCTCCTCACTTTCCGCTGCACGCATTGCCGCAAGACATCGCGTTGTACGCCGACACTTACAAACCAGGCTGGGACGCGATTCGCCTGCAACGTTGGCTCCGCATGCGACAGATGGGACTGCTCGACAAAAAGGCTGCCAGTCGACTTTCCAGAGTCGAGCGTGACCTCGGGCCGCCCTATCACTTTCCTGATGCGTTCCAAATTCTTGGCGAGGGAGAAGTCAACAAACCGCTGCCGTGGGACCAACTGAGTGAAGAGCAACGCGCGTTTCAGGCGACGAAGATGTCGATTCATGCCGCCATGATCCATCGCATGGACATTGAGATCGGGCGAGTCTTCGACCAAATCAAGTCGATGGGACAATGGGAAAACACGGTCGTTATCTTCTTATCTGACAACGGGGCCAGCGCCGAAATCATGGTCCGCGACGATGGACATGACCCGGCCTTGGCACCAGGTTCGGCCGGCACCTACTTATGTCTGGGCCCAGGCTGGTCGACGACGTGCAACACACCGTTTCGCCGGCACAAGACATGGACACACGAAGGTGGCACGTCAACACCGCTGCTCATCTCGTGGCCCCAGGGCATCGATGCACGAGGGGAAATCCGACGATCCGCCGGACACGTGATCGACATCGTTCCGACTCTGCTGGAGTTGTCGGGAGCCACGCCCTTGCCCGGCGCACCGCCCGCTCCGGGAACCAGTCTTGTCCCTGCCTTCCAACCGGAAGGGACGATTGAGCATGAGTCGCTCTGGTGGTTCCATGATGGACACAAGGCGATTCGCATCGGCGATTGGAAGGCAGTGTCGCCATTGGGTGAACCCTGGGAACTTTACAACCTGAGCCAAGATCGCGACGAGTCGACCGACCTTGCGGTTCCACGTGCCGATCAGTTGCAGACTCTCATCCAGCGATGGGAGGAGCAACTTGAATCGTTTACCGAGCTTGCCAAGCGTGACTTGCCGCCATCCGCACTGCGACGATCCAGCGGAACGCAGGGTCGTGCGGCAACCATGAACAAGGCCCAAGCCGACGCCTTGCCAAAACGGAAGCAGGTTCTGATCAACGGCCAGTCGTTCATGGTCGACGGGCGTCACGCTTTCTTGATGGAACCGGAGCCTGCTGCCGAAGAGACTCACGACAAGCCATGGATCTTCTATGCACCAACCTTGCTCTCGACTCCCGACAAAGCAGAGAGTTGGATGCACCAACAGTTCCTCGACGCCGGAGTCGCCGTCGCCGGAATTGATGTAGGGGAAGCCTATGGCAGCCCCAAGGCGTTTCCGTTCTTCGAAGCACTCTACGATGAGATGGCGCGGCGTGGGTACTCCCGTCGGCCAGCCTTGTTGGGCCGAAGCCGAGGTGGATTGTGGGTCAGCAGTTGGGCCATTGAGAATCCCGATCGCGTAGCCTGCATAGGCGGCATCTACCCGGTCTACGACTACACCACCTATCCCGGCGTCCAACGGGCTGCCAATGCCTACAATCTTACACCGCAGCAACTGTTGACCGAACAGGATCAGTGGAACCCGATCAAACGCTCCGCGACTCTCGCGTCCGCGGAGATCCCGGTATTGATTATTCACGGCAAAGAAGACAAAGTCGTTCCGCTCGAGCAAAACTCGGCGGCCCTTCAAAATGCTTACCAAGAACAGTCTCAGGGAGAACACATTCGTGTCATCGAAATCGATGGACAAGGACACAACTTCTGGCCTGGCTTCTTCCATTGTCAGGAATTGGTGGACTTTCTCATCGAACAGGCCAAACAAAAACCTCCGCGTTAGGCATTGGAGAGGGCGTCCTCAACATCCACGCCGAATCGAATTCGAGAAAATGGTCGTCGCAATGTCCAAAACGAATGGATCGCGACCTCTTTTCTGCGACCACCCCTTAGCGCCTCGCTCCCACTTTTGGCCTCGGATTCCCGCCATGCAGTTCACCCACTCTCTCCGCGCGCGAACCCACACTTTCCCGTTCCGTGTCTGCAGGGCTGCAGCGATCCTTTGCGTTCTTGTCGCCATCATGTCAGTGCTGGTCAGGCCAGCGAATGCCGTGAGTCCAAGCGATCGCGCGACCGAGGCCGTCGGACGAGATTTCGCTGATCGCCCCAATATTTTGTTCGTGCTAACGGATGACCATCGCTGGGACGCTCTTCGCTCCAGCGGAAACGACGGGATTCGAACGCCTCACCTCGATTCCATCGCCCACCGAGGCGTTCGCTTCACCAACGCATTCGTCACGCTCGCGATCTGCTCACCCAGCCGCGCCGCATGCCTCACCGGGCGTTACGGAAGCGCCAACGGTGTGACTTCGGTTGGCAAAGTTGGCCTGGATGCTGACGAGACCACGTTTGCAAAATCACTCCATCGCCAGGGCTACCGGACAGGAGTGACCGGCAAGTGGCATCTCAAGACCACGCCGGAAGAATGTGGATTCGACTTCGTTTCGACCTGCTGGTCCAACGGCACGTGGTACGACCGCAAGTTTCAAATTGACGGAACGACTCGCACCGTGCCAGGTTTCGTCGATGACGTGGTCGCCGATGAATCAATCCGATTCCTGCAGCAGTCGGCTAAAACGAAAACCCCATTCGTGCTTTGGATGTGCACGCAAGTGCCGCACATGGACCACAAGTTCCGATGGCCGGCCAAGCAGGAGTTTCTCGACCAATACGACACAGAACAGATGCCGCTGCCGGCTTCGTGGAACGACGATCTGTCGGGCAAACCGGAGTACTTGCTCACAAGCCGAAACCGCACCAAAGCAATGGATTACGGCTACCAAGATCCCAACGCCATTCGAACACACACTCGCGATTACTACGCGGCCGTCCAACAAATGGACGCGGCCGTTGGCAGAGTGTTCAGTGAACTCGAAATGACTGGACTGGCGGCCAACACTTGGGTCATCGTGATGGGTGACAACGGATGGATGCTTGGCGAACACGGCATGACCAGCAAGGTGCTTCCCTATGAAGAGTCGATGCACGTTCCGCTTGTCATTGCGGGTCCCCAAACGGCGTCTGCGACGACTGACGCGCTCGCTCTCAACATCGATATCACCGCCACCATCTACCAACTGGCAGGATTGCCTGTGCCGGACTCGATGCATGGCCAATCCCTGCTCCCGCTGTTGCGTGGTGAATCAACACCGAACTGGCGTTCCAGTTTCTTGTACGAAGCGCCAACTCCCCAACTCGGCAGCCAACCACTATGGGCAGTTCGGGACGCTCGTTGGAAATACATCGAAACCGAGACATCCACCGCCGATTCTTTTCCTGAACTGTATGACTTGCAGTCAGACAAGGCTGAACTCGTGAACGTCGCGCAACTTCGTTCACACCAACCGGTAGTGCAACGTCTTTCAAACGCGCTAAAGAATCATCGCAAGGAGATTGGCGAGACACCACATCCCCAAAACAAGTCCGCTGCAACCCCGAAGCCAACGGCGCCCCTTGCACGAAACACATCAACCCACGCGCCGAGCACGCCGATCGCTTCTCCTGAAGCCCACCAGGATGCAGGGGATGCCGCAGAATCCGATTCCGTCGCATCCCAGCTATCGGATGACCTGCGTCGCGACTTGAAGATCAGCGGCATCTATCCGCACCTGACGACCTATGGCGTGTACAGCCAGAACGGCGCCCATCGCAAACCAGGACACAACGAATGTGGAATTGGTGCTGTCGTGCCATGGGCAGGAAAACTTTGGATGGTGAACTATGCCCCACACCAACCCCGCGGCAGCGAACACAAGCTGTTTTCCGTCGACGCCGACCTACAAGAGATGACGATCCATCCGGAAAGTGTTGGTGGGACACCTGCGGGGCGAATGATTCATCACGAGTCCAACCAACTCTTGATTGCCCACTACCTGATCGACGCCGAAGGGAAGGTGCGAGTGATCTCACCGGGAACCATGCCGATGCGAGTGACGGCGATCGCCAGGCACCTGACCGATCCCGAAAACATGGTGTACTACGTCGACATGGAGGGATCGATTTGGGAAGCCGACGTGCACACGCTCGCAGTCGAACAACTGTTCAAGAAGCCGGTTCCGGGGTGGCATGGCAAAGGTGGATACACTGGTCAGGGCCGATTGATCGTATCGAACAACGGGGAACATAAAGCAGGAACTTATGATGCCCTGGTCGTTGGCGGTCCCGCAAAACCGGGTAGCGAAGAGGCAGGCGTGCTTGCCCAATGGGACGGCAAAGAGTGGCAGATCATCGAGCGTCGACAATTCACCGACATCACTGGTCCCAACGGCATTGCGGGTGGCGGGAACGACGAACCGATCTGGGCGATCGGTTGGGATCGAAGAAGCCTCCGACTTAAACTGCTCGATCAGGGTGAGTGGCATACGTATCTGTTGCCCAAAGCGTCACTTTGCAATGAGGCGCGTCATGGCTGGTACACCGAGTGGCCACGTATCCGTGAGATCGGCGATGGTCGCTGGATGATGGACATGCATGGCATGTTCTTTGATTTCCCTTCGACGTTTTCCGCATCGAACTCCGCCGGCCTGCGACCCATCGCAAGCCACTTGCGTTACGTGCCGGACTTTTGTCATTGGAATAACCAGCTTGTCCTGGCAAGCGATGAGACGAGCATCCAAGGGAACAAACTGGCGGGCCAACCACAGAGCAACCTTTGGTTCGGTGACTATGAGGACCTTAAACAGTGGGGACCCTGCAGCGGATACGGTGGCCCGTGGATTGAAGATGAAGTCCCCGCCAACGTACCCTCCGATCCGTTTCTGATCGCCGGCTTTGATCGTCGAATCCTGCACCTGGCAACAGGTCGTACGCGGTCCCAGACGAAACCCTCTGGCCTGAGGGCGAGCGACGAGCAACCGTTTACTCGGATTCCCGATCAATTAGCGGCACTGCCACGTGTGACTGTCACGCGCGGTAGCTGGCATCAACCAGCATTGGGATACTCGTTCCAGGTGAATCATCCGGTCACCGTCTATCTGGCGGTCGATCGCCGTGGCGAACCGAAACTCGAGGCGGCTTGGGAAAAAACCAACCTCACACTCAGCTGGGGCAAGGCAAACTACCAAGACCATGTTTTCCGGCGTGACTTTGCACCAGGAACGATCACGATTCCCGGCAATGCCACTGAACACACACCGGGTGCATTCGGCATGCCCCACACGGCATTCATCGCAAGTCAGTCGCCGGAGCTATTGGTCACAGGTCTTGGCCAGTCGACTGTCACCGTTCCTGAGCCGATCGATTCATCCATCGCCGATGCGGCAACAACCTTCCGGCTCCAGGTTGATCGAATTGGAAACGGGCAGTGGGACGATTTCGACGCGGTCACGGTACCGATCGAAGGGTACGTGCCACTCGCCCTGCCTCGCGACCTGGAGGCGGTCTGGCTGAGGCTGATTCCCAACCAGGATTGTGTGGCCACAGCATTCCTTCATCAAACGGCGTCTGTCTTTGCAGATGGGACAAACGACACAAACCAGACTCTGTTTGCGGGTTTGGCAAACGCGGACGAGAAACATGCCACGACCGCGCAAGTCTATGCCGCGCAACGCAACCGCAACCTGCGTTTGATTACCGGACAAAACGAGCACTTCGAATTCAGCAAGGATCGCTTCAGCTTTGATCATGACACCGCGGACGAGACGCTGCGGTCGCTCTTGGAAGTTGAACCAGAGTTCAGTGTCGACGGGGCATCCGTGATCCTGGAACATCGTGGCGGCAAACTACGGCTACCCAAAGGGCATGCGGCGTTCGATAAACCCTTTGAATCGGGTTGGCCACGGATGTCACGAGAAGTTGAGTCGGAACGGCACTTGGCGAATATCCACGGCACCTTTTATGAGGTTCCGCTCATTACCAACGGCGCGCCCCCTGCGTACGAACGCATGCGTCCTGTTTCCAGCCATGCCAAACAAATCACCGACTTCTGCTCCTGGAACGGGCTGCTCGTGTTAGCTGGCATCCGCGAGAACGCTCGACCCGACGGTCATGTTTTCGTTTCCGAGGATGCCGACGCTGCCTTGTGGTTTGGCGGAATCGATGACCTTTGGAAGCTGGGAAAACCAGTGGGCCACGGTGGCCCTTGGTTCGAAACCGAGGTCAAACGGGATCAAGAATCGGACCCCTATTTGATGACGGGCTATGACAAGAAGACGCTCTTCCTGTCGCATCAATCCAAGGTAGCGGTCTCGTTCGATATCGAAGTTGACGTCACCAGCCGAGGACATTGGCGACACCTGGAGACTCTAATGGTTCAACCAGGCGAAGAGTTACGCCACGATTTCCCGGACACATTCCAAGCGTCCTGGATTCGACTCAAACCTCGCAGCAACACCATCGCAACCGCACAACTGCTCTACGAGTGAGCCCTCTCTGTGTCGTTGTCGAAGCATTCGAGGCTCCGACTCGTTGACGTCAGATCATTAACGACGGATCATTAACGACGGATCGCAAACGTCAGATCGCAAACGTCAGATCGTTCGGGTCGGCTAGCATAACGCCGACACGCAGGCACCCGACCTCCGTTACCCGCGAGCCGTTCCTGGGAGTTTCCCGAACACGGACTTTAGGCTTTGGATTTTCGTGATCAACAATTGTCCCGCTTGGCCGCTACCGGTTCCGGTCAATGTGATGGGAGTCCCACAGTGATAGGCAAGGTTGAAGTCATGGAAGTCGCGGAATCCGACTTCAATCCTGACGGAGGATCCATCTGCGACATCGACAAAAAAGATCCTGGCTTCGTTCAAATCATCTGACAGACGCAATCGCCCCTGCACCGTGATCGTGTCCGCTTGCTGTCGCACCCAGCTTTCAAACGCTCGTTCTTGATAAGGCTCGAAATCGGAACCATTCAATCCCGGCAGTGGCTTGGTCGAATCGCCAAACGAGCCTTCATGCACGCCAAACTTCTGCAGTAATGTCAGATGCAGTCGACCGAGTTGTTGGTTCTCTGAATATCGGACGTAGCGTCCCGTCTTCAGCATGCCGCCTCCGTTACCTGCCAGGATGATTGGAATGCGTGTCGCCGTGTGATTGTCGCTATGACCCATTCCGGATCCGAAAAGAACGACGCTGTGATCAAGCAACGTGCCCTGGTGATCCTTGAAAGACTTCATGCGATTGAGCAGGTAGTCGAATTTCTCCATGTGCCAAAGGCTGATCTTCAACAACGCATCCAGGTTCTGCCGCGAGAAATTCCGGAAGAAGTGCGACAAGTAATGATGCTGCTCACTGATTCCAAGGAAATCAAAAATCATGCGGCTATTACTGTTGCCGAGCATGTACGTGACACAACGTGTCGAGTCCGTCCACAAGGCAAGCGTAATTAAATCAATCATCGACTCGACTTGCTCGTCCAAGTTCGCCGGAGCCAAGGGACGTTCCATCGTTGCTTTGGGAATATCTCCCGCACTCGATCCGATGTTCTCGATTCGCTGTTCTGTTTCTCGGACGACGGACAGGTATTGATCGAGCGTCTGACGATCCTCCGTGCCCGCGTTGCGTGCCAATGATTTTGCATCCTCCGACACACGATCGAGCAGACTGCGCATTTCAGCACGCTTCTTAGGATTCCGCATCGGATTGCGGAACAACCGATCAAAAATGAGTTGGGGGTCGCTTTCGCGCGGAATGGGATCTCCGTTGGAATCGTACGAAATGTAGCTGCAACCGATCTGGTTGGGAAACAGCCCTTCCGTTGTTAACTCGAGCGAACGATGAACCGTTCCCTTTCCGATTCGATCCGCAATCAATTGGTCGATGGATGCGGACTTCGTATTTTGGTGATGACCACACAGAAAGCGGCGGGTCGAATTCGCGTGCGACGAAAACCCAAAGTCTCCCATATTGTCCAGAATCAGCAGATCGTCCTTGTGCTTCGCGAATGGTTTCATCAAAGGGGACATGCGGAAATCAAATTCACTGCCCCCATTGATGTTCCAACTTGGCGGGTGGACTCCGTTGGGCTTGAACAACGTCATGAACCGAACCGGCGGGCCTTCCACCGCCGCGCCCGACGCGGTCCGCTCCATCAAATTCAGGAACGGCAACGGCAAGAGCGGGCCCGCTGCGCATCGGAGAAATCGGCGTCGATCGATCTGCCATGTCATAGCGATACTCTAACTCAGTGACTACGGATGACGGTTTGGGTAAAGGGCAAACTATTGGCAATGCTGTGTACCAAATCATGAAATGTTCCCGATTGCCCGTCCAGTTCATCGACGATGGCATCGACCGTGGGAACGTCATGAATCTCTAGCTTGCGGCAAAGAGCGTAGGAAAGTGTGCGTTGGACGATTGTTCGAATGACTTGTTTCCGTTTCGAAGTGACCAGAATCTGCTTCAAACCCTCAAAGTCTTCGAACTGCTCGCCTGATGGGAGGCGTCCGCTGGTGTCAATTACCATGGCATCCCCAGAACCTTCCTGTTGTTTCTTCTTCTTCCGCATCGACGCGTATTGCTTGGATCGAACGTACCCGCCCGCGTCGTCATAGGCCTGCATCGCGAAGCCAAGAGGGTCAATCTTGTCATGGCAAACAGCGCACGTGGTGTTGCTTCGATGGAGTTCAAATCGCTCGCGAAACGTCAAGCTCTCGCCTCGCTTGTTGCTGGGCACTTGCCCGACATTTGCAGGTGGATCGGGCAAGTGTTGACCCAAAACTCGCTCGAGAATCCATGTGCCACGTAGCACGGGTCCGCGATTCATTGCCAACACGCCGGGCATGGTCAACAACCCACCTCGTTCGACCGTTTGCTGCAACTCAAGTCGCTGATTGGGGACGGCCTCAACCTCGATTCCCTTTTGCTTTTTGAAGGCGGTCAAACGCTTCCGATCTCCAGGGTAAAACTTTGCGGTGTGATGATTCGCAAAGGTGATCTCCGAATCGATCAGTTCCATGAGCGGTCGGCCCTCCGCAAACAGATACTGGACAAAGTCGAGGGGTTGCTGCTTCAGTGCATGTGCGACGGGCGGGTTGTCAGACACCTTGTCTATTTCATCGAGCGAGAACCACTGCACCGCAAAGTCTGTCGCAAGATTGCTGGCTTTCTCGGACGCCAACATGCGATCAATTTCCACGGCGTAAACATCGGAGTCCCTCAGACTTCCACGTTCAGCCAGTTGCAACAACCGCGCATCGGGCATGTCGGCCCACAGAAAGTAGCTCAGTCGCTCCGCCAACTCATAGTCGTCAACCGCTTGAAACCCCTCCGGAGTTTCATCACCTCTTTCGACTAGCAGTCCGCGATACATGAACGCGGGCGACATCAAGATCGCCTTCAATTCACCACGAAGAGCGTCCTCCAACGCTTGCCCTTTCTTTCCCTGCAGCGATTCGAGAGAACGTCGCATCGAAGCTTGTTGGGGTGGACGCCGATAAATCTTCGCAGCCATTTTCCGAAGTACGGATTCTGCCTGCGACACAGTCAAATAGCGGCTCTCGATTGGGCCTGAGTACGCTTCCAAGGCGACGCGATCCCGCTCTTCAAAAAGCCGTTCCAATGCGGCATCGGTCAGGTAGGCGTACTGGTCCCAAACGTTCGTGGTGAGCGGATTGGCAGAAGTGTCATTCTTAAATCCACTCGGCCCCGGAGGATCAATTGGCAAGAGCTTCATGATGAGCGACGTTTCAGCAATCGTCTGTTCGGCTTCGATGATTGCAACCTCCAGATCGAATCCAAACAGCGACCGGAGAGTGTTGCGGTACTCATTCGCAGACAATCGCCGAGGGCGTAGGTTCCCGGGGTGAGCTTCCACCGATTGAACGAATCTCTCCTGATACCAGTTTTGCAATTGCAACTTTTCGACACTGGTCAAACGCGCCTGATCCTCGGGTGGCATTGCGTCGTCGCCAACGAGTTCGACCGCCGTCTCCCACAACTCATAGTGGTCGTCGACGTCAGAAGCGGTCTTCATCTCTAAGAAATTCACGTCGCCGTGAACTTCCTCTCCTTCACCGTGGCAAGCAATGCAGTGCTTTTGCAACAGATTCTGCACCTCTGGTGTGAAAGCCAGATTCAGCTCCGTTGACCGCTCGCTCCCCAGCGAATCCTCGGCGCGTGAACTGGATGCCAACGCGCCGATCAGGACAAGTAGCAACAAGGGGCGAAACGACAAGAGTCAGTCCTCGGCGGGATTCGTCGAACCAGCGGGTTCGGATAGGTGGGCATCAAGCAGATCCCCATGATAACCGAAGCCCGCGATGGACGAATCCTCAAATCCGCATGGCGGCACAACAGCCAAGTACCCAAACAGAGATTTTCCGCCGATTGCACCGTTCACACCGCTTGTCACCTTGGAATGCGGGTTCAATCCCAGTCATCCGTACGAAATGGCGACGCAGGCAGACCGGACCGATTCTTCAAATTTCCGATCGGATTGGCCGACCATGAATAACGAACCGCCACCGGATCGGGGATGTCATCGGCCCAAACCTCAACCTGATTTCCAACGACTGTCGCGTTCGCCCAATGAAACGTTCGATCCTTGCCTGCAATCACAAACCCTTTCAGCCCATCATCGGGGGATGGCAATTTATCGCCCGCGTAGCGGAATCGAATCCGCATTCGATTGCCCTCTGTCATGGCGGATTCGTAGACAGGTCCCATTGGTTCCCTACCGTCTACAAGCTTCGCTGCTTGACCATAAACGTCAGCCAGCGCCCAGCGTGCTAGTCGCTTTCCAACTGCTTGCTTGTTCTTCGGGTGGATGTTCTTCTCGTCACCAACATCCACCGTGATCGCCATACCGGTGTTGGGGACTTTCAGCGTCGCCAGCATTCCTTCTCGTACGGACACCCACCCACTCGGCTCGGACGGTTCGGATTGTGGCTTGCGATAATTCGGAAGTTGGACCCAAGCAAAGGGATAGTCTTCGTTTCCCCACAACGCTCGCCAATCAGCGATCATCGTTTCAAGCTGATCACCGTACAGGTGGGACAGGCTTCCGTTTGCGTTCCGTTCGCCCTGATACCAAATTGCACCGCGGATTCCGTAGCCGACCAACGGACGAATCTTTCCATTGAACAAGTTCGCCGGGTGATTCTTATCATTCGCGGGGTTGGTTGTCGGTGTTGGTTTTTTGGGTGCCCGCTTTCCGCTGTTCAAGTTCTTCTCCTTTCTTGCTTCCCAAGCAACCAACGCCTCCTGATGTTTTTGTTTGGCGACTTCAGGATCGAACGCGTCGACCCTCGCGCCCCATTGGCGAAGCACGGGAGCCACATTCGCGTTAGCCTGCTGTGCTTCCAAACGCGTCCAGGCTTCCACCCCGGTTCCGCCCACGGAAGAGTTCAGCAGCCCAATCGGAACGCCAAGTGTTTCCTGAAGGCGTCGTCCAAAGAAGTAGGCGGTCGCAGAAAAGCCACCCACCGTTTCCGGACTACAAACCGCCCAGGTTCCACGACCTCGCTCCTGGGGCTCGGTTGCATGCGATGAAGATTCCTTGAACATCCGGATCGTCGGATAATTCGCCTCCGCGATCTCTCGTTCCGCATCGTCCGCGCTGCGAACCTGCATCGCCATATTGGATTGGCCCGAACAGAGCCAAACTTCCCCAAGGTAGATGTCTTTAACCACAGCCGATTCGTCACCCGACCGAACGGCAAGCATGTGTGGTCCGCCGGCAGCCATGGGTCCAAACTCAACGCTCCAACGTCCTTCGCTGTCCGTGGTTGCCTTCGCCTTTCGATCAGACAGGACACAGTTGACTTCGGCTCCCGGACTAGCCCACCCCCAAACCTTCAGCGGCTTTTCACGCTGCAGCACCATGTGGTCACTGAACACTGCAGGAAGTTCCAACTGCGCATACGCCGTCGCGCTCACACAGAGCGATGCGGCAATCGAAAGGAGGCAAGACTTCAACATGTGGTTCTCCTACAACGTGAATCAAGTTCGTGTCAGGGTCGTCAATACTCAATCATTTTGGCCCGAAAGCGGGCCATTATCAGGGTGCAACTTCGATGGCCCAAGCCTCATGCTGCTTTCGCAGACGTTGGACAACTTCAGGATGTGCTTCGGCATGATTCGTCGCCTCGGGCGCGGCATCTGCAAGGCTTACAAGTGAAACGTTCTTCTTTCCCTCGGCACCGATCAGCTTCCAATCACCCTCGCGTACAGCCCAGTTTTTTCCCCATTGAAAATGCAGCGTCTCGTCATACCGCGAGTTTGCATCAACATTCTTGCAGATCGGCACAAGGCTGAACCCATCCAACTTCGGGGCATCGGGACCTAACTCAATTTCACATAACTCCATTACGGTGGGGTACCAATCCATCGCGGTCACGATTTGATCGCGGGTCTCACCGACTGGCAACTGTTTCGGATAGCGGATGATGGCGGGCACACGAATGCCACCTTCCAAGAACTTTCCCTTGTGTCCAATCCACCGACCTGTGTTGCCCGCGCCACTCGCTCCGTAAAAGTGCCCTTCGGGATAACCACTCACGTGATCAGACCCTTGAATGCGATAACGCGTCTCATTTGAATGACCGTTGTCGCTCATGTAGATCACGATCGTGTTGTCGAGCACTCCAACGCTTTCCAATTGCTTGACGATGCGGCCGATGAAGTGATCGGTGGTTGTCACCATCGCGCCGTATGCCCTTCTTGCTGGGCTTTCGAGCTCGCTATAAAGCTGCTGATGTTCCCGTAGCGATTGCTCCGGGTAGTGCGGAATGTTGAAGGGGACATACAAGAGGAAAGGACGACCGCGATTCTCCGCGATGAACTTCTCGGCACGCGACACCATCATCTCCGGAAAATACTCTCCTGGAGCCTCCACTTTGTTCGTGCCCTCGTATAGGTCGTGAAAACCGATTCGATGCAAGAAGTAGTGGTTGTAGTTGTCAATGAACCCGTCGCGTATGCCAAAGAACTCGTCGAATCCCTGCTTCTTGGGCCCACAGTCACGATGCGCACCGAGATGCCACTTTCCGAACAGACCGGTCCGATATCCGACCGACTGCATCGCCTCGGCAAGCGTGACATCTTTCAACATCATGTTGATTCCATCCGGACCATTCATGTCACCCTGTGTCCAAAAATGAACACCACTTCGCTGAGGATGACGCCCGGTCATCAGCGCCGCGCGAGACGGGCAGCAGACGGTGTGCGCGTATGCCTGTGTGAATCGCACACCCTGCTTTGCCAACGCATCAATGTTCGGCGTGATGAGATCGTCCGAACCATAACAATTGGCATCCAGCGTGCCTTGATCATCGGTAAATAAGATGACCACATTCGGGCGAGGCGCAGGTGCGGCCGCGGATAGGAAACTGGTCGATGACAAGGTCAGCACGCAGAGGGCAGCCATGAACCGATTCGGCTGAATCCTACGAAGTAACCGAAAGACGAATTGCTGCAAATTCATCGGCAAGGCTTCAAGCGAGTAAGCGGCGGGTCGAACGGGGCAGGAAAAGGGTAGTCTATAGGATTGCAGTTGGTCATTTTTGATCGAATGCTCCCTTTCCTTTGTTCGAGTCCGCGGAAGAAGACAGCCAGCTTGAATTGTTCTATGGAATTTGCATCACCCGGATCGAATCATTCGACATTCCCTTGGTTTCTGTTATTTGCGTTGAACGTGGCTGCCGCGTGCGGATTCCCCGCCGCTGCCGAAGAGGACACGCGAAAGCCAAGCAGCTCGAATGTCAACGGCTCCGAGGAACCGATCGGAACTTTGCTCGGCAAACCTGTCACCCGAACTCAGCTCGAAGGCACGACCGTCGGCTCCCTCTTCCTGGCACCGCTCCTCAAGGCCTACCGTGAATCTCACCGAGAGGAGACCGAACCCACGCCGACCGAATTGGCCATCGCGACATCACATTTCCGATCACGGCATCACGAGCGAATGGAGTCGGAGGGCGAACCGCTCAGAAAAGAGCTTTCCGAAATCAAAAGCCGAATGGACGCCACCGACCTCGGTGCGTCGGAACAAAAGGAACTCACGATTCGCATGATTGGACTCGAAGCAAGACTGCAACCGCCGGGCAGTTCCTTTGCATCGTTCATGCTGAACAACTGGAAATTTCAGAAGCATCTCCACGACAACTTTGGAGGTGGCCGGGTGCTTTGGCAACAAGCAGGAATCGAAGCTTTCGATGCGATGCATCGATGGATTCTTGAACAGGAACGCCAAGGCAATTTCAGCATCGCCGATCCAGAACTCCGTCGGAAACTCTATCACTACTGGGCGAAGCAGAACCACGGCTCATTCCTCATCGAGGACCCCGATCGAATCGACGCCGTTTTTCTGAACCCTGCATGGTTAAGAACCGACGAGGGAGAATCGCGTTTGCAGCCAAACGAGAATCCCAACGCAGATTCAAAACCGGCAAAATCAGACGCCGACAACACCGTAGAATCCGAACTGAATCTGCCGCAGCAGGACGCACATCGTGTCGATGCAAGCACGCTGGATGGGAAGATCATGTGCGGCTATCAGGGATGGTTCAGCTGCAAAGGCGACGGTGGGGATCTCGGGTGGATCCATTGGGGGCGATCGAGACGTCGCCCCATCGGACCCGAAAACGTGACCGTCGACCTGTGGCCCGATGTCAGCGAACTTGATCCCGATGAAAGGTACGCGACAGAGTTTCGCCACTCGGATGGTCGTGTCGCCGACGTGTTCAGCAGTGCAAACAGCAAGACGGTCGATCGACATTTTCGCTGGATGCACGACTATGGAATCGACGGAGTCTTTCTGCAACGCTTTGCCAACGGGCTGAAAGATGATCGCCTGCGATCACAGAAAGACAAAGTCTTGGCCAACGTGCGTACTTCAGCGGAACGCCATGGACGGGTCTATGCAGTGATGTACGATCTTTCCGGTCTGAGATCGGGCGAAGTGGACCGCATCCTGCAGGACTGGCGAGAACTGACGAAAAAGAACATTCCTGATGACGACACCTACCTGCATCACGAGGGCAAACCGGTAGTCGCGATCTGGGGAATTGGCTTTTCAGATGATCGTGACTATTCGTTGGAAGAGTGTGGTGTGGTGATCGACGGCCTGAAGTCCGATGGTTGCACAGTGATGCTTGGCGTCCCTTCGTGGTGGCGTCAGCAGGAGCGGGACGCGACGCGATCCCCAGAACTTCACGGCGTCCTTGAAAAGGCCGATATCTTGAGCCCTTGGTCGGTGGGGCGATACCAGACACCCAAGCAAGCGAGCCAACACGCATCGAAAGTTTGGCAACCCGACTTAGCCTGGTGTCAGGAACGCGGCCTCGATTTTCTGCCGGTCGTGTACCCAGGATTTAGCTGGAAAAATCTCCACGGTGGCGAATTGGATTCCATCCCACGCTTGAAAGGACAGTTCTTGTGGTCACAACTCGTCGCTGCGAAACGAATCGGCGCGAACATGATCTACGTGGCAATGTTCGACGAAGTCGACGAAGGGACTGCCATCTTTAAATGCACCGACGACCCGCCGGTCGCGAATGATGTTTCGTTCCTCACCTTCGAGGGCCTTCCCAGTGACCATTATTTGCGTCTGGTGGGACAGGGAGGACGAATGCTTCGTGGAGAGATACCCGTCAGGGACACATTGAAAATGGAACCAAGCGGCCCTTCCCGCATACCGATTCAAAACGAAAAAACCACGCCGGCCGCCGATCGGTAGATCCGCATTTCCTGACTACTACCGATGCGAGTGGCTCGTATCGGCAGCATGCAAACTTCGGCTTGCTCATTCACCCGTCTTGCTCAACGCATCGACCGCGGCTTGCTGAAAAGCTTTTCGGATGAGAGATCCATCACTATTGCCCATCTTGGTCCGTTGAATCATCAGGACATAGATTGTCCGTGTGTTCGGATCGACCCAACCTTGCGTCCCGAAGGCTCCACCGTGCCCGAATGTGCCGCTTGAAAGCATGCCGGTGACGTCCTGAGGATCTTGGACCAGACACCAACCAAGGCCCCAGCCATTGCCAGGTGTAAATCCCGTCTCCAGGTCACCCGTTTGGAGCTCGGTCATTTTCTTCACCGACTCGGGGCTCAACAACCGTTTCCCTCGAAACTTCCCTTTGGCCAACACCATGGCATAGAAGCGGAACATATCCCGTGCAGTCGAAACGAGTCCGCCCGATGGGCTGGGGCCATTGGATCCTGCGAAATCGCTGATTCGATTATCAACCGCAGCCAGCGTCTTTCCGTCTTCGGCCAAACCGTACAACGTCGCCAAACGGCGACGTTGCTGCTTCGACAAATCAAACGCCGTATTGTTCATCTGAAGCGGTTCGAAAATTCGTTCCTGAAGAAACTCTTCGAACGGTTTGCCCGACACAATTTCAACGATCCTTCCACAGACGTTCAGACCCGGACTGTACTTCCACTTTTCGCCAGGCTGGAATGCGAGTGGACGAACGGCTAGCTGTTCAACGGACTCTTGAAGTGAACCTTGAACGGATTGACTGCCCACGAGTCCAGATGTGTGGGTCAGGGCATCGCGAATCGTGATTTCACGCTCGGGAACCGTTCCATCAGCAAGTTGAAGCTTGGCGAACGCGGGAATGTACTTGCTGATCTTGTCATCGAGGCTCAGCTTCCCTTCTTCCTCGAGCATCATTAGGGCTGTCGCCGTAATTGGCTTCGTCATCGACGCGATCGAAAATATCGCGTTGGGCTTCATTACTTCCTCTGACTCAAGATCCGACAGGCCAACGCCGCTGAGATGGACGACCTTGCCATCACGGGCAACCAATGTGACGGCTCCCGAAACCACTCCATCCTTCACAAATGATTTCATCGCCCAGTCAACCTCATCGAGATTCGGCAAGGGCGTTTGATCTTTCTTGTCCGTCGTCTGACTCGAATTCTCGTGATCGACTTTCCCCTTCTCACCAAGTGCGGTGCTGATCTCGCTCGAGCCCTTCTCAGCCGATCCCTTCTCAGCCGATCCCTTTTCAGCCGAGGGTACATCCTGGGCCACCAGGCTCAGCGGCGGCAATACAGCGATCAGAAGAATCAGGGAACGCATGACGAAGCATCTCTGGATGATGGAAGGACTTTGGTACAAAGAGAGAGTAGCAGAGAACCGCAAGTCTAGCCGACTCTGCTCCGTTGCGGCAAAGTGACGATCCGATGCCTGCCCGATTCTGACCCACCAAGACAACACGATCAAAAAAGGAAGCCGCATGAAGGCAATGACGTTAACGCAGATCAAGCAACCGCTAGAGTTGCAGCAAAGAGATCCGTTGCAACCAGGCGAAGGAGACGTTGTCGTTCAGCTCAAGGCTGCTGCCCTGAACCGGCGCGACTACTGGATCACAGTAGGCCTTTACCCCGGCATCAAACCGCCCGTCGTCCTCGGTTCCGACGGCGCCGGAATCGTGACTCGCTGCGGGGTTGATGTTGATTCCGGATGGATCGGACGCGAAGTGATCATCAATCCTGGCCTCGACTGGGGTGATCATCCCTCGGCACAACAAGATTCGTTTCAAATTCTCGGGTTGCCGACCGATGGTACGTTCGCGACCGAAGTCAGAATCCCGGTGAACCAGGTGCATGAGAAGCCGGAGCACCTGGCATGGTCTGATGCCGCCGCCTTACCCTTGGCAGGATCCACTGCGTACCGCGCTCTATTCACGCAGGGAGACTTACAAGCGAGTGACAACGTCTTGATCACCGGCATCGGCGGTGGCGTAGCGACGTTCGCGTTGCAGTTTGCCGTTGCCAGCGGCGCAAGTGTATGGGTCACGTCTTCTTCGGAAAGCAAGATCCAACGCGCATTGGAACTCGGGGCGAAAGGGGGATTCAATTACCGAGACGAGAACTGGGTAAAAAATGCCGCGGCTGAAGCGGGGCAACCCAACGTGATCATCGACAGCGCCGGAGGTCCCGGTTATGCCGCATTGTTGGAACTGGCTGCACCAGGCGGCCGCATTGTGAACTACGGCTCGACGGCCGGCCCACCTGAAACGCTCGACATGTTCAAGCTGTTCTGGAAACAACTGCGACTTCAGGGCACGACGATGGGCTCACCCGACGATTTCGAAAACATGCTGAAACTTGTGAAGCAACATCAACTTCATCCGATTATCGACGCATCGTTTCCCCTCGAGGAAGCGAACCAGGCAATCGAACAAATGAAGTCCTCGCCCCAGTTCGGCAAGTACGTGCTCGCGATTGAATAGACGTCATCTACAGCCTTGGCAGAAGTCCGTTGGCTTGGTGATCCCTCGCTTCGCATCATCAGTCGGATCGATGCCTTGTGCTGTCCTGGCATTGGTACGGTAGGATGCTATTTCGATTGCGTTGGAAGATAAGAGGAAGGAGAGAAGGAATGAATGAGCGAAACTATTCCCGCCGTGCGTGCCTTGGCGCCGCCGCCGGAACCTTGAGTGCATTCTCGGTTGCTGGAACTCGCAGCGCGAGTGCAGAAACGAACGAGATCCCTACGGTTGGAATCACTGGCTACTACTATGATCGCGTGCGTGCGATTCAGGATGGCCGACTTGGCCTCGACGGTTTTGATGTCCGCTTTCAGCCGGGAGACATTTATGGCATGAACCGTCAAGTCTTCGGAACAGAAAGAACGTTCGAAGTCAGTGAAACCGGGCTGATCCCATTTCTGATGCGGTTTGCCAACGAAGACTTTCGCGCCTACTCATTGATCCCTGTCTTCATCTCGCGAACCTTCCGGCATCGCAACATCTATGTCCGAACCGACAGCGGGATCGAAAAGCCAGAGGACCTACGAGGCAAACGCGTCGGGACTCCCGGGTATTCAATGAGCTCCCACACGTGGATTCGAGGCTTCCTGCAAGACGTGTACGGTGTCCGACCAGACGAGATGCGTTGGATTGAGACGGCGAGCTCAGACGGTGCAAAACTGAATTCCGATTATGAAGCCTTCTTTCTTCCCGAAGACTTTCCCATCAAGAAGGGTGCGAAGGGGGTGGACGAATCGGAAATGATCATCGCAGGCGAAGTTGACGCTCTCATCACCGCGATCGAACCGAAGGCGTACTCGGAAGGTCACCCGAAGGTAAGGCGGCTCTTTCCGAATGTCGCCGCAACGGAGAAGGAGTATTTCAGAAAGACGGGCGTCTTTCCGATCATGCATGCAGTTGCAGTTCGCAAGGACTTTGCAGATGCGAACCCGGGCCTGCCTTCCGCGATTTTCTCGATGTACAGCCGCGCCAAACAAGCTGCCTATGATGACTTGGGAAGTGTTGGAGCGTTGCGGGTCTCTCTTCCGTGGGCAAGCCAGGAACTACAAGACACCAAGGCATTGATGGGCGACAACTTTTGGAAGTATGGCGTGGATGCAAACCGCAAAGAACTGGAATTGGCAATGCGTTACGTTCACGAACAGGGATTGGCAAAACGCAGGCTGAGCGTGGAAGAGGTCTTCCATCCTTCAACGCTCAACCTGACAGAGGCTTGAGATCGCAAACGCAATGACTGCACCCCGGAGTACGGCATTCGCGTTCATGAGCGTCCTTCAGTAGTACGGCATCACCATGTGTCGACGTTGCAATCGTCTACGGGCTCAATCGCTAGCCGTATCACTCGCCTTCAAACAAACCAACCACGGCCGGTTTTTGTATCTTCCCCATCGCATTTCGCGGCAGGGATTCAACGACAAGGAGTTGCTTCGGGATCTTGTAGGGCGACATTCGGTCACGTGACCATTGCTTGAGTTCGGAGAGTGAAAGTTCAGTCTTCGGACTCAAGACGACCGCGGCCGCGACCGACTCGCCCCAAGTCTCATCGGGCAATCCAACGACCGCACATTGGGCCACGCTGTCGTGATCGAGCAGGACTGACTCAATCTCCAACGCGGAAAGCTTGTAACCGCCGCTCTTGATGATGTCGACAGATTGCCGCCCCATGATGCGGTAATAGCCATCCTCGAGCACCGCGATGTCCCCTGATTGAAACCAACCCTCATCAAACGATTCGGTCGTCGCTTGGGGACGCTGCCAATATTCCAAGAACACGCCGGGCCCGCGCACCTGAATTTCTCCTGGCGTGTCTTCCCCTTCGACAACGTTGCCCTGCTCATCCTTCAACCGTATCGTGACGCCCGGTAACGGTTGCCCGACCGCTCCTGGTCGGCGCTGCCCATGAAAAGGGTTCGACAGCGCCATTCCGATTTCGGTCATACCATAACGTTCCAACAGGGCCTGCCCCGTCAATGCAGTCCAAGCATCATGGACACGGGCCGGCAAGGCAGCCGAACCTGAGACCATCAGCCGCATGTTTGCGAATCCACGAAGCGTTGCCTCGCGCTGCTCCGCCGGCAATTCGTTGAGCGTTTGTATGAGTTTGACGTAGATCGTTGGTACTGCCATGAAGAGCGTGTACCTTCCCGCCGCAACCTGCCGAAGGATTTGCTCGACATCGAATTGCGGGAACATCTCCACATTTGCGCCTGACCATAAAGCGCATGACAGCACATTGACGATGCCGTGAATGTGATGCAGTGGCAAGAACAATGGAATTCGGTCATCGGGCTGCCACTCCCAGGCATTCACCAACGCTTCGATTTGCGCCGCGAGGTTCGCGTGGGTTGTCACGACTCCCTTCGGCTTACTTGTCGTGCCACTGGTATAGAGAATCATTGCCCGTCTCTCCGGGCCGATGCTAGGAAGCGATACTTCCGCGTCAGCTTCGATTTCTTCCATGACGGTCAGACGAATGTCTAACCTTTCGCCCAGCCGCGATAGTTTGTCACGTCCCTCGCGGTCGGTCACGATGACACGTGATTCAGAGTCCTTAATGGCGTACTCAAGTTCTGATTCCGTGGCCGACTGACTCAGCGGAACGGTCACACCTCCCGCTCGCCAGATCCCCCACTGTGTCGCCACGTAGTCAAAGCCCGACGGTAACAAATAACCGACGTGAGCTTGCTTCAAGTCCGACTTGCCGTCCAACAGAGACGCGGCCACCTCCGATGACCTTTGCAACAGATCGTCGAATGTCCACGTGGAACCTTCCTTGCAGAGGGCTATCCGCTCGCCATGCTGCGCAGCACGCCTTACTAGTTCGATTTGTTCCATCAGATATCGGCTCTCGACAAACAGCGAGGGACTTAAACAATCCAGACGATCAGCGAGTAGATCAATGACGGACCGAGCAAACAACCAAGCCCGGTATAAAACGTTGCGGTCATGGCCCCATAGGGAACCAGCTTTGCATCGGTCGCCGCCAAACCGGCGGCAACACCGCTCGTCGTTCCCATCAAGCCACCAAAGATCAATGCGGAACGGGGATT
>JBPCVD010000801.1:0-11911 GCA_051010815.1 Rubripirellula sp. | reverse complement strand
TGGGTGCGGGGATCGCACTTTGGGCGGCGCCATGGTTCTTCAACGAAGTATTGGAGAACCGGTACACGGACGGTCTGCGGCTGATGCCGATGACCTTCGTATTCGCGATTTGGTATTCGCTCGTTACCGTTGGGCAGAACTACTTGTGGGTCGCCGAGCGTGGCAAGCTTGTAGCGGTGGCTATCGGAGTCGGTTTGGTCGTCAACGTGGTCTTGAATCTCTTCTTGTTGCCCGTTTGGGGGCTTTTCGGTGCAGTGTTTTCCACCCTGTTGGCGCACTTGGTGCTGTTGGTCTGTCTCTGGTACGCGATGCGCCGCCATGGTTATTCGATCGATCGAAGCACATTCTTTGTTTCGATCTTGCCGGCAACGTTGCTTGCGGGGCCGATGATCTCCATGGCCTGCGTTGCCGTGGTCTGCTTTGTCAGTGTGGATGCACGAACATGGATTCGTGACGGGCAACGCTGGATTTCCAACAAGCTCGCTTCGCGATTCGCCGCGGTCTAGCGTCAGACTCGCTGGCATTCGATTTGCCGTGCATTCGATTTGCCGTGCATCCAAGTTGGGAGGCATCCAAGTTGGGAGGGGGACACGTGTGGGGCGAACCGCTGGTCGATTGGCGTGACAAGCGATAGGCTGACGACATGAATTTCTTGTCGCACGCGATCCGGTATCTCGACCAACCACTGTTGGCGGTTTCGACTGGCGTCCCAGACTGGCTAAGCGTCGTGGATCGCAAAATCCGGGCTCGGGGCAAATACGCCTTGGTGCACGTCGATAGCGATGATACGGAATTGCGGATGGTCGCCACTGGAATTCTCAAGCACATCGAAGACGATCGCTGGTTCCACGGCACGCAGGCCTTCGTGGAAACGAACATGCAGCTGGCGATCCAGCTTCGCGGACTGTTGCCGGGCGACGCCGGTTTTCGGCCCACGTTCGTGGGGCATATTCTGATTGAAATGATGCTCGATGGGATGTGGATTCGAGACGACCGCAGTACGGTCGAAGCCTACTATGCCGCTATCAAGGCGGCGCCACCTGCGACGATTCAGCGGTGTGTGAACACGATCACGGGCAAGCCGACCGAGAAGTTGGTTGAAGTGATCGACCGGTTTGCCGAGATTCAGTTCATGTATGACTATCTCGATCACGACACACTCTTGATGCGATTGAATCAGGTCATGAAGCGGGTTGGGCTCTCCCCGCTTCCCGACGTGGTGGGTGACTGGCTGCCAAGTGCCCACGAACTGGTAGAATCACGCCGGCGAGAATTGTTGACGCCCCCGGAGTCTGAGACTCCTTTTCCCACTTTCACTAGCGCTTAAAAGAGATTCTGTTTGCAATGAAATATGGAATGAACCTCCTGCTTTGGTCCGGTGAAGTCACGGACGAAATGCTCCCCATCTGTGAACAGCTCAAGAATGCCGGTTACGACGGTGTCGAATTGCCAATGTTCAATTTGGATCTCGACTACGCGTCATTGGGACAAAAGCTGGACGGATTGGGGCTCGCACGAACGGCCGTGACGATCCGTGGCGAGGAAGATAACCCCATTTCTCCTGACGCTAGCGTACGTCAGAAGGGTGTCGACCTCACCAAGCAGACGCTCGATTGTTGTGCGGAGGCTGGCGTCGAAACCTTGGTTGGTCCGTACCATTCGGCGCTCGGTTACTTCAGCGGTGCGGGGCCCACCGAAGATGAATGGAAGTGGGGTGTCGACAGCATGCGACAGGTTGCTGAGCACGCTGGCAGCGTCGGTGTTCGGTTGGGTGTTGAGGCACTGAATCGTTTCGAGTGCTATTTCCTCAACACGCACGCGGACTCGGCTCGATTCGCTCGCGACGTCGGCCATGAAGCCTGCGGAATGATGTACGACACGTTCCACGCCAACATCGAAGAGAAGTCGATTTCGGATGCGGTGAACGCGGGTGGCGACAAGCTGTTCCACATTCACATCAGCGAAAATGACCGAAGCACGCCGGGGCAAGGTGGCGTTCGCTGGGACGAGAACTTTGACGCCATCGTCAAGAGTGGATACGACGGTTGGCTGGTGATCGAAGCCTTCGGGCTGGCCCTGCCGGAAATCGCTGCGGCCACCAAGATTTGGCGTCGAATGTACAAAGACGAAATCACCCTTGCGACCGATGGCTTGAACTTCATGAAAAGCGAAGTCGAGAAACGATCCTAATGGAATCCTCAGCCAATGAGTCGCCCGGCAGCGTTGTCATGCTCTCGGGTGACCTGATGTTCGCGTCACGTGTCAAAGCTGCGGCGGAGCGCGCGGGACTGGAGTATCAGATGGGTGGTCAATTGCCCGACGAGGAGACTGAGGGGATTCGTTTTGTGATCCTCGATCTATCGACTCGCAGCAAGTTGACGCCTGAGATTGCGGCTCAGTGTCAGCAGCGATGTCCACAGGCAAGGCTGATTGCCTACGGGCCTCACGTGCATGTGGAGAAGATTCGATTGGCCAAGGAGTCGGGGATCCCGATCGTGATGACCAACGGGCAATTCGATAGTCAATTGTCGACGTTGTTTTCGAACTGAACCGGTTCGAGACTTCGCGTTGACTTGCCATCCGCGAAGCCTCCTGAGCGGGTGACGGCCTTACTGAAAGCTTGGGTGGGCGGCCTTGATCAGCCGCTTGCCCGTGCTGCGGTCAAACCCGTCTGGCGTCAGTGCGTCTTCTCCGGGGAATCGATCGTCGGTTTGGGCTTGCCACCTTTCCAACGCATTCCGCATCTTCTTGTGCTGGGCCTGATATTCGGGCAGATCAATGAGGTTGATTCGGCAGTTCGGATCGGCTTCCACGTCGAACAGGAATTCCTCTCGACGCGGGGTATTGAAGCAGCCGCGTTGTTCCTCGGTTAAAGTCCCCGCAGCGTGCATCTCTTGCATGACGGCAAAAGTCGGGCTTTTCACCGCATCGGCAGGCGGTGTACCAGGCGTCTCTGGAAGCCAATTCCTGACGTAACAGTATTCACGGCTGTGAACCGCGCGTTCAAAGGCCCGGTAGTCGTGCCAGTTGTGTTCGGCGAATGCGAATTCGCGAGTCTCGACGTCGGCGTCCCACAACGTGTTGGCAAAACTCCTGCCCTGAAAACTCTGCAATGGATCGAGTCCTGCGAGTTCCAGGATTGTGGGCGCGATGTCGACCGTGCTGACGACGTTGGCGGCGACGGAACTTGGCCTCACTTTGGCTGGCCAACGAACGATGAAGGGAGTGCGGGCACCCGGAACATCAACGCGAGTCTTGCAATGGGGAAAGGGACGACCGTTGTCGCTGATCACGAGCACAAAAGTGTTGTCGGCGACCCCCTGCAACTGCAGTTGTTCCAGGACCATCCCGATATGTTCATCGAACCGACTGATCTCGTCGTAATACATCGCGAGGTCTTCGCGAACACGTGAGGCATCGGGGAAGAAGGAGGGGACAACGACATCCGCTGGATTGTGTGGTGGATCGACAGCCCCGGGTTTGTAGCCGCGGTGAGGATCGCTATGCGCCGCCCAAAGAAAGAAGGGTTTGTCCTTGGGGCGGTCGCTGATCGCTTGCACCCATGCCTTTCCCATCGCTTCCGGACTCGAGGGTTTGCGATAGTCGACTTGGTCAGCGACCGCTTCGCCCAAATGCCACTTTCCAACCGCTGCGGTCCAGTAGCCGCTGTCCATCAATGGTCGGGTGATCATCGTTTGCTCTTTGGGCAGCGGCAAATGCAACTCACCGGCGTCGGTTGAGTGCGGGTATCGACCGGTCAGCATGGAGCATCGACTCGGGCTGCATGAAGAACAGGTCAGGTAGGCGCGGTCGAATCGCATGCCCTCAACGGCGAGCTGGTCAATGTTCGGCGTCCGAATGCCGCGATTGCCGTAAGCACCGCTATCGTCCCACGCCATGTCGTCAGCCACGAAAATGACAAAATTGGGACGATCCTCTGCGTAGACCGAGGTGACTGGGATCAACAGCAGCAAGAATGCGAAAGCACGTAACATAGGATTCGGTTCACGCCAGAGGATATAACGGAATTGGGAAGCGTCGATTCGATCGCGGCGTCGCCCGGCGGGGCCGCTGGACACGCGGGAGTGTCGAACCGGAATCGACGAACGTTGTAGCCTAGTCGATCGACGCTTGCACAAGAACAACGATAGACGACAAGGCGTCGACCCATGACGACGTACGAGCATGCCATGCTGGGGATCAACGGGGCGTTGACGCTTGGTTTGCACATTCGATATGGCTGGAAAGTCGTGTCGCTCGCCGCGGCGGCTGCGGTGATGCCCGATTGGGACGGTCTACCGATGTTCATCGATATGGCGTCGTTCGAGCATGGACACCGTGTTTGGGGCCACAACATTCTGGCGTGCACCATTGCTGCGATCCTTCTGGGCACGCTCGACTATCGGCTCGATGTCAGCGGGCGAATCGCAAGACGCATCACGCGTTACGGACCGTTTCGCGAGCTCGAGCGTTATGCAACGTTGCGAAACGATTGGTGTGTGGGCCAGTGGCTTGTCTGGGTCTTGGTCGCATGGCTTTCCGCGCTGACCCAAATCCCCGCAGACGCAGTCGTCTCAGGTGGTGAAGGGTTGAGTGATTGGGCGCTGCGTCCGCTCTGGCCTTTTTCTCAATGGGAGTGGGTCTATCCGCTTGTCCCTTGGGGCAACGTGGGCGTGACGATCTTATTTGCGATCGGGATGTTGTCGATGTTGAAGTGGAAGGATCACGTTCAGAGAATCGCCGCGTTCACGCTGTTGGCAGTCGTGGGCTACATCGCTGCGTGGGGATCTTGGGTGGCGTGAGCTGGGCCGCAAAGCGTCGGGAGTACAGAGAATCGGGAGTACAGAGAATCGGGAGTACAGAGAATCGGGAGTGCAGAATCGAAGCCTGCGCAATAAAAAACGGCGGCGTGAAAAACACGCCGCCGCAAAGGCTTCGTCGCAGTTTAGCGGGAGACTACTTGGCTCCGACCAGTTGCTGCTTCTTCTTGTTCTCGATGATCTCTTCCTGGATGTTCGAAGGAACTTGACGATAGGTCGCAAGTTCCATCGTGAACGTACCTTGTCCCTGAGTCAGACTTCGCAGGTCGGTCGCGTATCCGAACGTTTCGGCGAGAGGCACTTCTGCCTTGATCACGCTGACCGATTCGACGATGTCGTTGCTGGTCATGATTCCACGGCGGCGAATCACGTCGCCCACCACCGTACCTTGGAAGTCTTCCGGAACCTCGATCTCGATATTCATGATCGGCTCGAGCAACTTGGGTCCAGCTTGCTTGAAGTACTCACGGAAACAACCTTGTGCCGCGGTATAGAAAGCTTTCTCCGACGAGTCGACCTCGTGGAAGCTACCGTCATTCAAATCAATACGTGTTCCAACCACTGGGTATTCCGCGATAGGGCCTTTTCCAAGACTATCTCGGAATCCTTTTTCGATGGCGGGAATGTACTGCTTAGGAATGCGTCCACCGACGACGTGTTCCTCGAACTCGAAGCTGTCTTCGCTGTCCGATTCGATTGGGCTGAGCTTGCCTTTGATATGGGCGAACTGACCCGAACCACCCGACTGCTTCTTGTGCTTGTAGTCGAACGTCACTTCCTTGGTGGGGCTTTCGCGGTAACTTACCTTAGGAGCACCCACCTCGATCTCAACGCCGTACTCACGACGAATCCGCTCGATGTAGACCTCAAGGTGAAGCTCGCCCATTCCGCTGATTAGGATCTCGTTCGTTTCATCGTCGGTGAAGACGCGGAACGTCGGGTCCTCTTTACGGAAGCGTTGAAGAGCTTTGCCCATTTTGTCTCCATCACCGCGACTCTTCGGAGACACAGCGATCTTGATCACGGGATCCGGGATGAACATCGACTCGAGTGTGCAGAAGTCACGCTCGCCCGCATAGGTATCACCACTGGCCGAATCGATTCCCATCACTGCGATGATGTCACCGGCAGACGCCGACTCAACTTCTTCGCGTTTGTCACTGTGCATTCGCACGATGCGGCTGAATCGCTCTTTGCGACCCGTACGCTGATTCACGTACGTGCCACCCTTTTCGATCGTACCTTGGTAAAGACGCATGAAGGTCAGTTGGCCGAACGGATCGTCAACGATCTTGAACGCCATGCCAACGAACGGGGCGTTTGGATCGGGGCTGAGCTCGATCTTCTTGTCTTCGTCCTTCGGGTCGCGACCACGAATTTCACGCTCAAGCGGGCTAGGCAGGTAACGAATGACCGCATCAAGCATCGGCTGAACGCCTTTGTTCTTGAATGCAGTTCCCATGTATACGGGAGTCGCTCCACCGAGAACGGCATCACGCGTTACTTTGTAGATCAGATCCTTGGAGACTTCTTCTTCGCTGAGAAGCAGTTCCATCATCTCGTCGCTGTACATCGACAGCGCTTCCAGCATTTCGCCACGCTTGGCTTCCGCTTCGTCCTTCAAGTCTTCAGGAATGGGGCCTTCAATGACCTCTTCGCCTTCTTCACCCGCGTGAGTCAGTGCGACCATTTCGATCAAGTCGACGACACCCTGGAAGTTATCCTCGGCGCCGATCGGGATCTGCATCATGAAGGCTTCAGCCCCAAGCTTGTCACGCAGTTGCTCGACGACGCGATAAGGGTTGGCACCGGTTCGGTCCATCTTGTTGATGAAGGCGAGGCGGGGCACCTGATAACGTTTCATTTGGCGATCGACGGTGATCGACTGGCTTTGCACGCCACCGACGCTGCACAAAACGAGCACAGCACCATCGAGAACACGGAGGCTACGTTCCACTTCAACGGTGAAGTCAACGTGACCGGGCGTATCGATCAAGTTGATCGGATAACCTTTGTATTCGACGCTTGTTGCGGCGCTGGTGATCGTGATGCCACGCTCACGCTCGAGCTCCATGTGGTCCATGGTCGCTCCGTCACCGTCACCACGAACCTCTTCGATTTTGTGAATCCGTCCGGTGTAGTAAAGGACGCGCTCGCTCAGGGTCGTCTTCCCTGAATCGATGTGTGCGCTAATCCCGATGTTTCTCAGTTTCTCCAGACTCATAACTTTCACCTAAACAGTGCTCACGATCACGGCATTCTTGGTGACGCAACAGACACATCACGTCGGAGTTTCAATGCCCAAGAGATGGCGAAGGCAAGCTCAGTTTCGTTTGGGCGCGGTTGGCGCCGGGGGTTTGGGGACGCGTTGAGGGGTTGTGGAACGCGTGTTTCAGTACAGTATTTTGTGTGCGATTACCAGCGTGCTTCGGGGACCACAATGGGTTCCGGTCGTGAAATGAAGGGTGAGGGAAATGTCTGGAAGGGAGTGGACTGGCGTCCAAATACCGACCACATGGCTCACTCGACTCAATTGCCTCGACGTCGCAATCACGCTCTCATCCATCACGCCAGGCGATCATCTTGCGATTGCGGAGTGCGAGCGACGCTTGGCAGCGATCCCAGACACACCGGCCCCGACAATTTCAGAGACACGCAATCGATCAATGGGTTCCCGGGCGACCGAGCGTAAGTGTCGCGAGAATGACCGATGCTGCCCTTCCGTCGGGTACGCACCTGCTGGTGAATCGTCGGTGTTTCAACTCGTCAATCGGCAATTCTCGATCTCTCTCGAATGCTGACTGAGAGCGCACATTTCCCACCCACCAAAGCGTTTGGGAAATATGGCAAAGGTTTTTCGATCGCGAAAGGGCAAATCTTGGTCCAACTTCCCCTTGCGACCAACTTTCTCGGCCGACATACTCTTTGGCCCGGCTCATTTTCGGCCCAAATCCGTGGTCGAGCGTGAGCCCTACTTTCTTTGGCGAGTCGGCAGCTAGATTCCGCCGACCGTTCAGACCGTTCGCCTCACCAAGAGTCACCGATGCCTCCACGTCCAATGAGCACGCGTAGCCGTGCCCGAAAACGCTCACGCGTCCGCTCCCGTACCCGCAAAAAAGACCCGATTTTCGTCGATGGTCAGCGGCCACGTCCGATGTACGTCGACTACAAGGACGTGGAATTGCTGAAGAAGATGGTGAATCGACAGGGCCGAATTGTCGGTCGTCGAAAGAGCGGATGTACTGCTGCCAGTCAGCACGCCGTGACAGCCGCCGTCAAACGCGCCCGATTCATGGCATTGCTTCCCTACGTGGGCGAGTAGCCGGAATCTCGGTGAATCGGCGATGAGCCGGTTTTGGCGTCTCGCGCGACCGGTCCTGGTATTCAACGACCGGTCCTGGTCTTTGACAACCGGTCCTGGCATCCAGCGACCCGTCGATTAGCAGGGCAACCGTGGGGATAAGATGACGTTTTCCATTGAACGCCGCGTCGAGTTTCGTGACACCGACGCTGCGGGAATCGTCCATTTCTCTGCGTTCTTCCCCATGATGGAGTCGGCCGAGCACGCCATGTTGCGATCGCTCGGTATCTCCGTGATGCCCGATGGCTCCGGCGATCTGCCCCAGGTCACCTGGCCTCGAATCGCGGCCAGTTGTAACTATGCGGCGGCCGCCAAATTCGAGGATCTGCTGCAGGTTGAGGTTCGGGTCGCCAAATTGGGGAATTCGAGCGTCGAATATCAGTTCCGCTTCACCAGAGACGATCAGCTGATCGCGGAAGGAACGATGGCAGCTGTCTGCTGCTATTTGAATCGCGGAGCGGGGCCCGACGAAAAACATCTGACGAAGACCTCGATTCCCGAGCCGATTCGCGAGCTTCTCTCGCGATATCAATGACGGCAAAACCTTTTTGGCTTGGCCTGCGTAACAGGCCTATCTAGGTGCAGCCGGGTTGGGGACCAATCCCCAAATCGGTCGCCAAATCCCATCATGAGTGGGCGCTGAGTCGCTCGCTGCCTCCTCCCGTCTTCGCTTTTCAACGTTCGAGTGGCTTGGAATGACGTCTTGCCTCGCTGAGTTTGTGGTCGGATCCAACGACATTGTCTCCAGCCTGGGGATGATTGAACCCGGCATGATTCTCGGTCAGGCATTGAAATGGCTGCCCGCTTGGTTGACGCCTTTGTGGGTGATCTCGGTTGGATTGGCCTTGGGGGCGATCGCCTCGCTGGTCGTCTACGGTGTATTGGCGCTACTGTCGTACGTGCCGTTTCTAGGAACGCTCGCGGACTCTCCGAAACGTGGCGTCACAGCGTCGCTGATCTTGGGCGGCCTGATTGCGATCGGGTTGTGTGCGGTCTACGTGCCGCGTGCGAGTGAATATGGCGAAGCACTCTTCCTGCCTCTCTTTTGCATCGGACTCACGCTTGGTTTTGGCGTGATCTATGGCGTCTGGCATCGGACTCGGTCGGAGTGGACGCAGATTCTTTCGGAAGGCGTCGTGCCCTATCTGCTTTCAGTCGCCGGGCTATTTGGTTTGATCGGTTTGATCGCGACTCCCATGATCAGTCGTCCGATGGAATTCATCAATGCGATCCCACAGGTCAGCTTGGTCGGAGACGGTACGGTCAGCTTGCCCGTGCAGATTCCTGGGAACGGTGTCGACATTGAAGCGGATGCTGCTCCCTTCATCGCGGCTGATATTAACTACAACCTTCGAAACGCATCGGAACTGACGATTGAAAGCGATCGTACCGTGTTCCTGGCCGACTCATCCGAGCCGGCTTCCTTCTCGCGAGCACCGAGTCGTGTCGATGCGGGCGAGCAAATGCAGTTTCGCTACGAGGATCGCGAAACGCCACCGATTCCTGGAGACCCGTCACGACTCCACATCCAAAATCGTGAGCTCGATCCAGCCACTGTGATCTTCACGTTCAAGTACGTTCCGGCGGTTCCGGAGGCGTCGACGATCGTTGTCTTGGGAATCATGTTCTTTTTAGCGATCACCGGCTTCATGGCGTTCCGCCAAGCCGCGCCTCGCGTTTGGGCGTTGGCGTTGTCAACGGCCAAGAACGAGATGGCACAACCGCTGTACTTGCTGCTGTTGTCGATTGGTTTGCTGGGCGTATTGCTGTTTGGAATCTATCCGTTCAACACGCTTGGGGACGACATCCGGCTTCTCAAAGACAGTGGCGTGACGCTGATCATGGTGCTTTGCATGTTGCAAGCGGTTTGGAGCGCCGGTACGAGTGTCAGTGATGAGATCGAAGGTCGTACAGCGTTGACGGTCCTGAGCAAGCCAGTAAGTCGGCGATCGTTCATTCTCGGCAAGTATGCGGGCATCATGTTGGCCGTGTTGGTGTTGTTCGTCATCGTCGCCTCAGTGCTGTTAGTCGTGATCAGTTACAAGCCGATCTACGACGCCCGGGAAACGAGTCGGGCGGATACGACGTGGCAGGAGAGTCACGAGGAAGTGATGACGACGATTCCAGTCCTCGGCCTGTACTTCATGGAGACGATGGCCATCGGAGCGGTCGCGGTTGCATTGGCGACTCGGCTCCCCCTTTTGGCCAATTTCATCACCTGTTTTGTAATTTATGTGATTGGAAATCTGACGTCCCCGTTGGTGGCGTCTACGAAGGGAAACAACGAGTTAGTCGGGTTTGTGGGGAAATTGATCGCCGTCATTGTTCCCAATCTAAACGTATTTAACGTGCAATCCGCCGTGGACGCAGGAAATCCGATTCCTATCATCTACTTAGCGGGAGCTTTTAACTATCTTGTTTGTTTCACCATCGCAGTTTGGATGCTCGCGATGCTACTTTTCGAGGACCGAGACTTGGCCTGATTCACGGGACCGAGGCATCGAAGGGAGACGGGCCTGGTAGAAGGATCCGTTTTCTCGCTGATCGCTGTGTCTCTATCTGCTCACTAATGGGAGCTGACAAGGTTGAGTCGATTCAACACGCTAACGCAACCGCGTCATGAGCCAGAGGCCGGCGGGGCCTTCTTCTCTTACATCTGGGCCACCCTGGCTGGACTGTTGGTACCAGTTTTGGTCGTCCTGGTCGGGATGACGGCGGTCTTGCTGAATTCCAACGGGCTGAGCGGCGAAAGTGTCCAGCTGGGTACGCATTTGTCGGTCCCATTGAGCCCGCAGTTCACCGAGCAACAACCGCTGATGCAGCTGACCGAATTGGTTGGTTTTTCGTTCCTTGTTGCGACTCTGTTTTCGGTGTCCGTTTGGATGCACCGCCTCAGCGCTGATTATCGCGCGCGGAACGTGGTCAAGTCGTTGCACAATCGTGTGCTGAAGCAAAGCCTTCGGCGTGCGGAGCTGGAAGGTGCCGCAGCCCAGCATGTTCGTGCCGACCAAATCATTGGTGTATACCTGCCGTCGATTCAGCGTGGTCTCTCGCTGTGGTTCCGAGCAATTCCTCGTAGCGTCTTGACACTCATTGGCTGCGTGACGGTCGCGTTGTTGGTCAATGTTTGGTTGGCAATGTTGGCGGTGATCAGCGGCGTGCTGCTGTGGCAGCTTTTTCGCCGACTCCGGCATGAGGATGAATCGAATCTGACGCATTGGGAAGTTCCACGTTCGCGCCGTCGAATGGCCGAGTTGGTTGGGCAGGCGCCGTTGCTGGCCCGACTGCAGTCTCAGGGCGTCGCCGATCAAGCGTTTAGCGTCGAACTTGATTCGCTCTATCGCCGTGTCAACGAGGAAGACTCACGTGTCGGCCGTGTTTGGCCGCTCTTGTTCTTTGCGACCTCGGCTGCAATCGCGGTCATGATCCTTGGGCTTGGTGTCAACCTCTTCGGTGAGGACCAGGGACTAAGCGTACCTGCAGCTCTCGTCTTGGGGCTGGCTCTTTCCGGCGCCGTTGCCGCCGCCGGGCGTTTGCTCGCGCTTGCCGCTCAGCTGCGAGAGAGTGGTGAAGCGAGCGATTCGGTGTATCACTATTTGGAACGTAGTAGCGAAATCGCACCGAGCGAGCAGCGAGTTGGGTTAGCCGGGCTACGCGAATCGGTCGAAATTGGGGACGTCACTTTGGGTGATCCCGCGGGTGAACCGATTCTGAGCCACCTCAGTCTTCA
>JBPCVD010000800.1:0-12458 GCA_051010815.1 Rubripirellula sp. | reverse complement strand
AGTACCTTCCCGATGGTGGTAGCTACTTTGAGACAACAAAAGATGGCTGGTCCTTGACTGGCTTCTTTCTCACTCAGTAGCGATTGCGGCTTCTCCGGTATCCCTGAAGCCCTTGCCACGCACGCTCGCCAAATTCGTTGTCGCTTCCCGTAAAGCGACGGTGAGTGCTTTCGTCGGCACGGCGCGACAGGCCGAACCTCTAAGCCAGCGCCTTGGACATCTCTTCGCGGACGACGGTCAGCACGCGGTCCTGAACCTCATCGAGTGGACCCTCGACAAACGCACCCGCAGCAGCTTTGTGACCTCCACCACCAAACACCTGCGCGACCTCGTTGCAGTCCATCCCGCAGCGACTTCGAAAACTCAACTTGAAGCCACCCCGAATCTGTCCCACAAAGATCACGGCGGCCTGCGTACCTTTGACGGCCAGCGTTAGATTGATGGCGTCTTCGGTATCGTTGGGCTCAGCCCCCATCGCCACGAAGTCTTCCTTTCGCACGTACGTGTGCATCAACGCACCACCCAGCTCTGATGTGGTTCGCGACAAGATCAGTCCTCGAAGCCGAATCCGGCCCAAGGTGTCGCGTTCGTACAGATCGCCATACATCTCGCTTGGCACGACGCCGGCATCAATCAACCGGGCCACCACGCGATAGGTCTCGGAAGTCACGCTGCTGAATCGGAACCAACCCGTGTCTGTCGCGATTGCTGCAAATAGCGGAACGGACATCGATCGGGTCAGTGGGACACCAAGCGCGTCGGCCGCTTGTACAACCAAGTGACCGGTCGCCTCCGCCTGGTAGTCCTTGTACATCGTCGCACCCAGGTCATCCTCGCCCACGTGGTGATCCACCACGATTTTGTCGGCACGGGACGAACGGATCACATCCCCCATGTCGCCCAACTGAGCCCAGGCGCTGGTGTCCAACACCATGATGCAGTCGGCAGAGATGTCCTCTGCTTGGACATCATCTTCAAGCACTTCGATGTTGCTCGCTGGGTCAAGGAACTGCAGCGCCGTTGGTGTTCGATGAGCGTTGATGATCCGCACCTTCTTCCCAACGCTTCGCAGCACTTCTGCCATGCCAAGCTCACTGCCCAGTGCATCGCAGTCAGGACGAATGTGACTGACCAGTACGAACGATTCGTAGTGGCTGATCTGATTTTTGAAAGCGTTCCAGTTTACGGACATAGTCTGTTCAATCCTGTGATGCCCCTGACTCGTCTTGTTCACCAAGTGGCAAATTCAAGGCAGAGCGAATAGTTGAAATGTCTTGATGTAGTTGCGAGATCAATGCCTCGGTGGAATCGAATCGCACGATCTCTCGTACATGGTGCAGAAAGTCAATCTCGAGTTGGCGTCCATAGAGATCGCCATCATAGTTGAGCACATGTACCTCGACCTTTGTCTCGCCGCTGTCTTCGAACGTCGGAACGGGACCCACGTGAATCGCGGCGCCATATTCTTTGCCGTCGATCGTCACTCGACCACCGTAGACGCCGAGCGCAGGGATCACGACGTCGATCTGCGTCAAGTTGGCCGTCGGGAAACCTATCTGGCGTCCTCGCTTGGCTCCGGCAACGACCGAACCACGAATCCGATGGGGATGACCAAGCAACTGGTTTGCCGCCAGGACGTCGCCGTCACTCAGCAATCCACGGATCCGCGTGCTGCTGATCATTCTGCCATCCTCATTGGTCGGCTCCACGATCTTCAGATCGATCCCTGAGTCACCGCACATCGACCCGAGTCGCCGAATGTCACCGCCGCGATCGCGACCGAAGAAAAAGTTAGGCCCCTCGACCATCGCTCGAGCCTTCAAGTGATCTTGAACGAGCGAATCGAAGAATTCCGTAGCCGTCATTCCCAAAAAACGCCGGTTGGTTTCGCAGACCACCAATCCATCAATCCCATGGACGTCCATCAATTCTGCACGTCGCTCGATCCATGTCAGCCGCTTGGGCGCGAGATGGGGACGCAAAATCGTTGCCGGATGAGGATCCATCACAACGGCGACGGCTGGCCCGCCAATTTCATCAGCCAGCCTTCTGACATGCCTCAGCAGTTCGGCATGCCCCCGATGGACGCCGTCAAAGTTCCCAATGGTGATCACTCCCCCTCGAACCGCAGCCAGTTCGATTGCCTCGGACCGCTCCGTTGCTCCCGCCGGATCTGGCGGAGTGACGATGGAAAGCGGAAAAATGGTGGTCACGCGGGATCAGACAAAGGAAGGGCAGGGGAGTGTGCTGGTCCGATTATGCCTTACAAACTGCCCGCGTCGTAGTCCTTGGATTTGCGAACCGATCACCGCGGCGTTGCGAAATCGTCAGGGAGTGTCGGTGGCCGATCGAATCGCAACCGGCAATGCGGCGTTGATCTCGACCGCGGTCATCCCCGCTTGCCCATAGTCGTCGGCAGCCAAGTCGCCAGCCAGACCATGCACCCAGACGCCAAGACAGGCCGACTGCCACGCACTGAACCCCTGCGCCAACAAGCTCGTGATGACGCCCGTAAGGACGTCGCCACTTCCAGCCGTCGCCATACCAGGGTTGCCAGTCGTGTTGGTCCATCTTTGGTCCTCGGGGCCGACCACCACCGTCGGCCCGCCTTTGACCACAATGACCGCTCCACTTCGTCGTGCCAGCCTACTGGCGGCTTCGACCTGCCCCGCTCGATCGCTCGCGGGAACTTCGGTCAACCTCGCAAGTTCACCCGGATGGGGCGTGATCACCAGCGGAGCACACGACCCGGTTCGATCGCACCAATCGAGTGATGACATCACGTTGATCGCATCTGCATCCAACACGGAGGGGACATCGCGGAGCCCCAGAAGTCGTTCGACGATGCGAACCGATCCCGGTTGCGTGGTCATTCCGGGCCCACAGCCAACCGCTGAAACCTTTCCAATCACGTCGGAAAGCTCCGCAGCGGCATCCACCGAGAATCGCCCTTGATGGTCGTCCGACAACGCCATCGTCATGACACAAGGATGGAATCCGGCCACGGTTTCGACGCATCGATCAGGAACAGCAGCGGTGACAAGCCCAGCGCCGCATCGCAATGCCGCGATCGATGACAGGGCGATCGACCCACTCATTCCGCGAGATCCACCGACGAGCAGCACGCGTCCGAAGGTTCCCTTGTGGGCTGCAGTATCCCGTGCCGCCAGTCTCAGCGGAGGCTCCGAAGTCATTGGTTTAAGCCTGTACTTCCTGTACCGCGTGCTCTTCTTCCACTTTTTGGCAATGCTTCATCAACTGACGAACCACGACTCCCGCCATGTATCCTCCCTTGAAACCGCCATCGATGTTGACCGCGGCAACGTTCGCAGCACACGAACTCAACATCCCCATCAGCGGCGTCAAACCGCCAAGGTTGGTTCCATAACCAACACTGGTCGGCACAGCGAATACGGGAGCCGCTAGGTGGCCTGCAACCACAGCCGGAAGTGCACCTTCCATGCCCGCAACGACCACCGCGGCGGAAGCTTGACGGAGTTCCGGAACCACCGCCGCCAGCCGCTGTGGTCCCGCAACACCAATGTCATCGAACCGTCGAAAGGGGATCCCCATCCACACGAGAGTCTCGATTGCCTCCTCGGCTACCCCGATGTCCGTGCTGCCTGCCGTTACAACGGCCGCATGAAAGTTGTCGCCCCCCTGATCCATGGTCAACGGGCTGGAACAATCGACTTCTGACAGAGACACCCGGAGGGTCCGAGCCGAGGGATTGTGATACGAGTACTGAAACGACTGGCGAACCTGAAACGCGACCCCGCTGTCAATTCGGGTGACCAACGCCGCCTGTCCCTGATCCAGCTGGGTCTGAATGATCCGCGTCACCAATTCAGCCGATTTTCCTTCCCCGAAAATCACTTCGCCAAATCCACACCGGGCCTCGCGGCCCAAATCGACCGTGGCACCGTCGATTCGCTGAATTCTGTCGATGTCTTCCATTTGGGTATCCTTCCTGGCCAGTTGCAAATGACGCAGCAGTTCCTCGTAAGTGGAGCCGTCATCCATGGCTTTCGAGACGAGTTCCAGCAGGGCAGGGGAGAGCGAGTTCATTGGGTGGGTTGCGGTGGAGAGGAATCAGATTTCAAATCACGGCAGCAGACTGACGTCGTCCATTAGATTTCGCGGATATTATCGTAATGAAAAGTTGTGTACTGGCTTACTCTGGTGGCCTCGATACCTCGGTGATTCTCGGCTGGCTCCAAGATCAGGGTTATGAAGTCCACGCGGTGTACGTCGATCTTGGCCAACCGTGCGAGGATCGCGAAGCGATCATGCAAAAGGCTCGCGATTGTGGAGCCGTCTCCTCTCGCCTGATCGATGCCCGTGAGGAACTTTGCCGCGATTTCGCGTTTCCGGTCCTGGCCTGGCAAGCCAAGTACGAACAAATATATCTGCTGGGCACGTCGATCGCTCGTCCCTTGATCAGCAAAGTCTGTCTGCAGGTCGCTCGAGAGGTCGGGGCCATCGCCTACGCCCACGGGGCGACTGGCAAAGGCAACGATCAATGCCGCTTCCAGCTCGCCGCCGAAGCGCTCGATCCCAATGTAAAGATGATCGCCCCCTGGCGTATCAAGGACTTCCGAGAGGCGTTCCCAGGCCGTACGGAGCTGATCGATTATTGCGACAGCAAGAACATCTCCGTCAAGGCATCGACTGCCAAACCCTACAGTAGCGACGAAAACGTGCTTCACATCAGCTACGAAGCGGGGCAGCTCGAAGAACTCGATGTCAACGGTGTCGAGGTGGTCGACTTTGGGATGGGCGTCGGGCCGCTGGAGGCACCGGATACCCCCGAATCAGTCACCATTGGCTTTGAATCAGGCGTCCCGACGACTCTGAACGGCTCGGCCGTCGGCGCCCTGGCGATGGTGGAACAGCTCAACGACATTGCCGGGCGAAATGGCGTCGGTCGAATCGACATGGTCGAAAACCGTTTCGTCGGCATGAAGAGCCGTGGCGTCTACGAATCTCCGGGAATGACGGTCCTCTATGACGCTTTGATGTACATCGAACAGCTGACGATGGATCGTGACCTGATGCACCTCCGAGACCGGCTCGCACCCGAAGTCGCGGAAATGGTGTACTACGGATTCTGGTACACACCGAAAATGGATGCGTTGATGTCGTTCATCCAGGAAGCGCAGAAACCTGTCACGGGTGAGGTCACCTTGAAGCTCTACAAGGGCAACATCATGGTCGACTCACGCACCAGTCCAAACAGCTTGTACGATGCCGAAATCGCCACGATGGAAGGCGGCGGTTCGTACAATCAAGATGATGCGGAGGGCTTCCTTCGAATCCAAGGTCTGCCCAGTCGTGTTCAGGGGACTGTGACTCCACGTAAGTACTAGCCCCCCAAACTGCGGGAGCGACGACCACTGCGGGAGCGACGACCACTGCGGGAGCGACGATCAGCCCACTCGGTAACGTCTGATCTGGGCTGTCGTGCCACGACTTGCATCTCAGCTTGAGTCGGTTAGCCCCGTTGCCAACCACGTCATGTTTCGTTGACGCAGACGTGGAGCCTACCTACTATGGGCGAAGCTTTTCTGGGAGCGGATCGCCGTATTGGCGGTGGCGTTCCACATGATCCTCACCCCGCGCTGCATCACAAATCTCCGAGAGATCATCTAGGAGTTAGCTGGTTCGCACATCGCGAGTCCTGTGCAGTGCCAAAAGGCGGTTGGTAATGCGCAACTTTGTTGTTGGGGCGATTCCGCGATTGGCGTTTTCCGCCTTCATGGTGTTTTGTGTCGGCGATGTGCTTGGTGGCACGTTTGAAGTCGATTCAAGTCGCGATATCTCGCTGATGAAACGCAAGATTCGCGCGTCACAATTTCTGCACCGAGCCACCTTTGGGCCCACCATCGAGCAGATCGATGCGTTGGCCGCGAGAATGCAACAAGTCGGAGTTCGACGCGCTTGCGACGAATGGATCGAGGAGCAATTCGCGATGCCAGCCTCGGAGCATCAGAATCTCGCGGAGACGATGATCGCGGATGACGGCTACACCACGGCCACGGGTGACGTCTGGATTCAGCGTTACCGTTATCACGCTTGGTGGCATCACGCGCTGACGGCAGACGACCAACTTCGGCAACGTACAGCCTGGGCGTTGATCCAAATCCTGGTCACCAGCGAGCAGGGCAGTGGATTCAACGATCAGAATCCCGGGAACATCAGCGGACTGGGTCGCTGGTTGGGACCGACCAACTACTACGATGTGCTGGTCAACAACGCCTTTGGCAACTATCGAGACATCCTCGAGGAGGTCACGTATCACCCGGTGATGGGCGTTTATCTCAGTCACATGCGCAACCGAAAAACGAATGGCACTCGGTTTCCAGACGAAAACTACGCCCGAGAAATCATGCAGTTGTTCTCGATTGGTTTGTACGAACTGCACGTCGACGGTCGGTTCCGACATGCCGAAGACGGTTCGCTGATCCCGACGTACGACAACGAGACGATCAAGAACTTTGCCCGCGTCTTCACGGGACTGACCTTTAAACCCTCCAACACGGACAACTTCTTTTGGTCGGGGAACGATTTCCAATACCCGATGGAAATGCATCAACCGGAACACGACACCGACCCCAAAACGCTTCTCAACGGCGAGGTGGTCGATATCGAGGACGGGAATGCGGACATCCAAGCCGCGCTCGATAACCTGTTCAACCATAACAACGTCGCCCCGTTCATCGCCCATCGATTGATCCAGCGATTCGTCAAGAGTAACCCTTCGCGGGCCTACGTTCGCAGGGTCGCCCGTAAGTTCAACGACAATGGAGCGGGCGTCAAAGGTGACATGAAGACGGTCATCAAAGCTGTCCTGCTCGACCCCGAGGCTTGGCGTTCCATTCGACTGCAATCCTTTCGCAATCCGAATCGTGTGGTCGCAACGGCCCGAGGCACGGAGTTCTCTCGCCTCCGCGAACCCATCATTCGTTACGCAGCTTTACTTCGCGCGTGTGATGTTAGCAGCGACTACGCCAACGGACACATGATGGTGACGCCACTCAGTTGGGCATGGCTTCAGGAATCGTATCAGTCACCCAGTGTCTTCAACTTCTTTCTGCCAAACTTCCAACCGCCTGGTGAACTTCTCGGATTCCGACCGTCACGGCGCGTCCCCAACGATGCGTTGGTTGCGCCCGAGTTTCAGCAGAAGACCGCCGTCACCAGCAACTACTTGATGAGCAAGTATGTCTGGGACATCAGCGCGCAAAACGCGAGATTCACGTTCAACGGAACGGAGTGCAACTTGCAGTTCAACCTGGCTGATGAAAAGGCGCTAGCAACGCAAGATGAAGACATGCCGAAATTACTCGACTTGCTTGACCTCGTCTATTGCTGCGGAACCATGCCACAGGACTACAAGAATCGTGTGGTCGAGGTCATCAATGCCGAAACTCAGTGGATGAAGAACAGTGACCAATGGAAGCCAGAACTGGAGAACTTCCGCGTTGAGAGTGCGTTGCTCCAAGTCGCGACCTCACCGTTCTCAGCCATTGGCGAGTAACTCAGCGTTACTCAAAACGAAAACTCACGCAGAACCGATCGAACCATGAAACGAACCAAAATTCTCGATCGCGCCGCCATCACTCGTCGCGAAATGATGAAAGCTGCCGGTGGCTGCGCAGCCCTTACCAACACGTCGCTGCTGTCGACGCTATTTCAACTCTCCGCCACGAACACCGCCGTCGCCCAGTCCAACAACCTGGGCGGCTACAAAGCGATGGTCTGTCTGTTTCTGTTTGGCGGAAACGATTCGTACAACATGTTGACGCCATTGACCAATGGAGAGCGAGCCGACTACTTGACCGCTCGCGGAGGAGAGTTTGCGCCCGGCAACGGCGCGTTGGGCTTGCCCACCTCGGGACTCCACAGCATCACCGACTCAACCAGCGGCCGGACCTTTGGCGTGCATCCTGGGATGGAGGAAATGAAGACTCTCTATGATGCCGGAAAACTGACTTTTCTGTGCAACGTTGGCAGTCTGGTTGAGCCCACGACGATGGATCAATATCGCTCACAGGCGAACCTTCCGCTGGGTTTGTTTTCGCACGCCGACCTGCAGCGTCATTGGATGACGTCGGTACCTCAGACGAGATCCCAGGTCACCGGTTGGGCCGGGCGCATGGCTGATATGGTCAGCGGTGCGACCAATTCCAACGAGAACATCTCGATGAATATCTCACTGAACAACGTCAATATGCTTCAGACCGGTGGCAGCGTCGTTCCTTATGTCATCAGTGACACGGGCGCGAGAGAGGCTGCGTGGTACGGTCTGACTTGGACTCAAGCGAATATCTTCACCACGCTGACAGACGACGTACTTTCGCGGTCTTACGGAAACCTGCTTGAGAAAACTTTCGCACAGCAGAACCGCATCGCACTCGATGCTGCGATTGAATTCAACGAGGCAACCGAGGTTGTAACCGACGTCGACAGTCATTTTCCTGCAGAAGCAAACGCCACACGATTGCAAAATCAGTTGCGAATGGTCGCAAAAACAATTGGTGCCCGTCAAACACTGGGACAGGATCGACAAATCTTCTTCGTCAGTCACAACGGTTGGGACAACCATGATGAACTGATCGACAACCAGCAAGCCAACCTCTCCGAGATCAGTGTCGGTCTCAAGAATTTCCAGGATGCCCTTGATGGCATGGGGCTTGCCGATAACGTGGTCACCTTCACCGCAAGCGATTTTGCTCGCACGCTAAGCAGCAACGGCATGGGATCGGACCACGCCTGGGGTGGCAATCAAATCATCATGGGCGGAGGAGTTTCGGGAGGACAAATCCATGGCCATTACCCGACTTCGCTGACGAATCCCACCGCACCGCCCGAGTTCGAATCCGAATTCGATCTCAATACAGGTCGCGGACGCCTGATCCCGACCACGTCTGTTGACGAAATGGCAGCGGAACTGGCGATGTGGTATGGCGTCGCGAATGACAACAACATGGAACAAATCCTGCCGAACATTCGCAACTTCCATTCTGCGGGTGGTAGCAAACCGATTGGCTTTCTGTCTTAGACAGCCGACGTTTGCCGCCCTGCATTCCAGCCAGGAAAGATGCGGTCACACTTCCCAGGGTTTTGCAATCACGAAGTGCTGACGATGAGTGACCTTCAAGGCTCACATGGCAGCGAGATTCTTGAGGAGTTGCGAGCCGGAATCGATTCAATCGAGCGTGTCATCTCGCAATCGCTCACCACCTCGAGGCGTGACCAATGCACGTACGGTCGCTGGGTCAGTCACGTTGGGCAAGAAGTGACCTCTGCCATCGGCTGTCGCAAATGCAACGCCGTCATCAAGCAATCCACCCGGTTCGATTCCAGGGTTGGAACCGATTTTGCCTTGGATCTTCGCAAAGTCCAAATCAATGGGCTCGGCCCAACTTCCCGACGGGATTAGCGGTGTGCCCTCGATGACCAAAATCGTCTGAGCCAAATCGTCCACCACCTGGTCGGGGCCAAGCGGACCGTTTTTGGGAAAGAGCGTCCCGGGGCCAACGACGAGATAATACGCCGACTCGTTGAACCGCATGGTCGAACCTGAGTTGGGATGCTGATAGACGCTCGGAATTGCAGCCGCAGCATTCATGTTGATTGGGAAGTCCCAAGCCTGCGACAAGTCGAATCGATTGTACAAGTCGTCTTCATCCAAGTAAGGCAAGATCAGAACGCGCCATGAATGCATCCGTCGCCCACTTGCATCGCGAGTAAAGCTCGGCGGATACGATCCATGATCATTTGCATAGGCATTCAACGCGTCGGCAATACGCTCCAAGTTTCGCATCGACGAGGTACGTTCCCGATTCGACGACAGACGGTTCATCGTTTGCCCACCCACGCGAACCAGCGCAAACAACAAACACCCCAACAAGATCACCGCGACGATCGCAGCAGCCACCCAACCCGCTGACTTGGTCTGCTTGATCGCAGGTGGCAGCTGGGTAATCCCCGCTGCGAACCGTGGTAGCTGGATAGGCTCGCCGCAAGCAACGCACTCACCCTTTTGACCGCTGTAGCGATCTTCAACCTGAGTCGACGTTTGGCAATGCGGACAGGTGAACAGGTAAGGCATGGCGTGAATCGAAGCGATCGTGCGGACAAAGGATCAATTCAAGTGGGGTAGGGGAGTGGTCATGGATTTTCACTCACCCGTCGCGGCCCTTGAACGAACTGCTTAGATTCTAACCCTTGCCGTACCACTTGACCTCCTGCTCAGGTGGTAAACCTTCGATCCCTCACCCCGCAAAGGCATTCCATGCGAGTTGTCCTACAACGAGTGTCCTCTGCGAGCGTCACCGTCGACTCGAAAGTCGTTGGTCGAATTGACCAGGGACTGCTAGCCTTGGTCGGCGTTGGTCACGGTGACACCGAAGAACAAGCCGAATGGCTGGCGAACAAGTCCGTCGAGCTTCGCATTTTCCAAGATGATCAGGACAAGATGAACCGGTCGCTCCTGGATCTAGGTGGGGCGATGCTTTCGGTCAGTCAATTCACGTTGCTCGGCGACTGCCGCAAAGGCCGCCGGCCCGCGTTCACGGACGCCGCCGCGCCGGAAATTGCGAAGCGTATTTACCAACACTACACGGACGCCGTCGCCTTGAGGGGCATCCATGTGGAATGCGGCGTCTTCGCCGCAGATATGAAGGTCGAGCTCGTCAACGACGGTCCCGTCACGATGATTCTCGATCGACTTCCGTAGCGAATGCTTAACCCGCTAGTAGTGCGGCGCAACCATGCTGCAGCAGTAGTGTCACCAGCCGCGGACTACCGCCACGGAATCCACTTCTCGAAATCGATATCTTCGCGAGGCTGCGCAATGTAGGTCTGGTCGAGCCGCGATCGGTCACGGATCCGATCAACGATTCCCTGATCACCCCAGGCAAGATACATCAGCAGCGCCAACTTTCCGTACACCGAGAAGTTCGCCAGCATGCTACTGCCGAAGAATTTGAGCGCGGTGCCGAAGGACTTCTTCAATCGAAACCCTCGACTTAGGTCAATGCTCCAGATCTCGTCCATCGTGAGATGAACGAGAAACCCAAGAACGACCGCCATGCTCTTGTAAACGCGAATCGACTCGGCTTGGCATGGCATGACTAGGTAGGCGAGCAATCCAGCCGACGCAGCCGCCGGAATGCTATGCCACATACCACGATGAACCGTGTAGCGTTTGAAGAACTCCACCGCAATGAACCGTATCCCCAGATACACGAGCATTGCCGCTAGGGCCATCGCCTCGTGTGATAGGCCGAGGTCGCGGAATCGTTCGATCATGAGCATGGGGACAATCGCCGCCACGAACATACTTGTCTCACGAAGCGGGACACCAGAGTCGCTGTCCAGGTCGGGCAACATGCCACTAACCGCACACAAGCCGCCAGCCAGCAGTCCGCTTTCCAGCGACATCGATTGCGTAGCGACACCCCAGTAGCCGTACCCAATGCCGACCAACGTGCTTCCGGTAATGTGAGATTTAAAATCGGCCACGGGGTGGCAAGGGCAGGGGAGTGAGATCGAATACGGATGGGAAACGCGACGTGATTCGCGCAAAACGCAACTCTCTCCATAGAGAATTCCTCCCCATGACGCCAAGTCGAATTAGCAGAGCCTTGCTACCAATTCAGAATCACGTTTGTCTGTCGCTAGGACACAGCATCGATTCTTGGCGCGATACTCGGCCCAAATCAGCCACGATCCGATTGACCTACGAACGAGTCCCAGTGATCGCTATAGTCGAATTCCGCTGACGAGATCGCGACGTTGCGGCTCGAATTGCTATCACCCTTCCCTGATCGCTGCTTCTCCTCGCCAGCATGGACGCGTTTGATGGAGATCTATGACATTCTGATGCTTGTCGTCCTCGTGGGGGCGATGATCTTTGGTGCGGTCAAAGGCTTCGCCTGGCAACTGGCGTCGATCGCCTCGATCGTGATCAGCTATATCGTCGCCTATAAGTACCGCGAGCCTTTCAGCCAATCGATCCAGGCAGATCCGCCGTGGAATCGATTTCTGGCAATGTTGATTCTCTTCATTGGCACGTCGCTGCTAATCTGGGTCGTCTTCCGGATGGTTCGCGGAAGCATCGATCGACTCAAGCTGCGTGAATTCGACCGCCAAGTGGGCGCCCTATTCGGCCTCGCGAAAGGTGTCTTGTACTGCACATTGATCACCTTATTTGCTGTCACCCTAACGGGGGATAAGATCCGCGAATCGATCGTCCGCAGCAAAAGTGGCAACTACATCGCGAATGTGCTTGACCGAAGCGATGCAGTGATCCCCGAGGAGCTGCACGATGTCGTCCAACCGTATCTCGATCGTTTTGACAAAGAGTTCCACGATCCGTCAGGCGACGGCGTGCTGGATAGCGAGTGGCTCGCCAATGGTGCCCAAGAAATTCAAAATCGGCTGCCGGG
>JBPCVD010000799.1:0-5281 GCA_051010815.1 Rubripirellula sp. | reverse complement strand
GCCAGCGAAGCGCGTTTGCCGGTCCCATTTACCGGGGACCTGTCTTCGCTGCTCTCAATCGGACTACTCACGGCCATCCTCGCTCAGTCATTGACTCGAATGGACACAGACTAGCCGCTGAAGCGTGCGGTCACGAGGGCTCCCGAGAAACGCGTCAACCATTTCGAATCGAAGGCAGAGGCAATCGAGAGATCATCCGGTGTGGCTGACATGACTTGTCGCGGCACCGCGCCGAACGAGTCAAATACTTGGGCTGTTCTGCGATTTGAGCAACGCACGGGACCTCCAACACATCCGGCTCAACGCGACTGGCGTCCAACAACGTGTGGGATCGCTAGCGGCGCACGGGTCGGACCGCCAAAACATTGCTGCCGATTTGCACCGCGAGCAACGAGTAACCGAACCATTGAAGGCTGCTGTAGAACGGCATCATCGTATCATTGGACACAGCGCGAATCGCACCAACAATCGGCAGAAACGCGATCACAAGGGTCGCGCCACCCACCAACCAGCGTCGCTGTGGATCTGCCATCGCAAACGTCGCGGCAATAGGAATTGCCAATCCTAGCCAGTAGGCGGCGAACAAAAAGCCCAAGGTGAGATCACCAGCGAAAACTCCGTACCCAAATGAAAACACCGACAGCAAGAGGCAGGGCGCGATCAGATTGGACGCCCATCGTTGAGATCGATCGAGCAGGTGTTGCCCGAACGGATGGAATCGCAAGAAAGTGTTGAACAACGGATTTGCGATCCAAGTCAACACCACGAACATCACGTACAAGATCACCAGTGGCAAGATGAAAGGACGTAATACAGGCACGCCATCGGCGACGCGGGAAAGCACCTGCATCAGCAACCACGCCCCAAAGATCAGACCCAGAGCGGCTTTCGAATTCAAGCGGCTAAGTGAAACGTAAAACTTATGCACCAGCCGAAACAAAAAGCTGCGGTTGTTCAATGCATTGATCAACCCCATGCGTGCCATTTCATTGTGGGGATCCAGACGCAATGCTTCTCGAAACGCGACCTGAGCTTCCTCGTAGCGTCCCGAATTGAGAAGCGTGTAGCCGTGAGCCGCGTGTGACATCGGATCGTCTGGATCACGTTGCAGCGTGCGACTGGCCGACGCGATCGCCTCGTCTCCGCGTCCGAGTCTCTCCAGGGCGATCGACCGCATGTTGCCGCAATCGATGTGGTCCGGGTCCACCGCCAATCCCTGCTCGGAAGCATCGAGCGATGCTTGGTAGCGTTCGCGGCCAAGATTCGCGCGAGCGAGGACCGCAAACGCGTCCGCGTCGTACGGATCGAGTCGCAACGACTCCTGGATCGCCGATTCAGCCTCGTCATTCCGGTTGCGTCTCAGATAACACGCCGCCAGCGCATAATGCGTCAGCGGCTCATCGGGAGCGACACCAACGGCATGTTGCGCGGCTTCGGTCGCCTCAACCATTCGCTCCGGATGATTCAGGATGCAAAGAGCGAGCAGCGCGTTTGCCGTCGCATCGCGTGGCTCCTCGGCCAACATGGAACGCAAATCGCGTTCGGCCATGTCGAATCGTTTCTGAGCCAGCAACAACTGAACGCGTTCGTACCGATCGCTCATCGCTTTATCTTCAAGTAGTCCAGGATCTCGTCATACAGTCCACCTTCATTGGCGTACAAAGCATGGTTGCGAGCCGTTGAAAACCACTCGCGAGTGGACGGACGAACCTCTTTCGCCGCCACCAGAAGATCTTTGGTGCTAATGGGTTTCGGAAGACCAGTCTTCACCGCCTCATGCAACTTCGATTCGATGGTGCGGTCGACGACCGCTTTCAGATCGGCGCCGGAAAAATCGACGGTCTTCGCTGCGACCTTCTTAGTGTCGACACCGTCGGTTGGTTTGCCCGCGAGCTGGATATCGAGAATTTCATGACGAGCCTGCTGATCAGGTGGTGGAACAAAAATCACCCGATCGAATCGCCCCGGTCGGCGAAACGCAGAATCAAGATGCCAGGGCGTGTTCGTCGCCGCTAGGCAAAGCACGCCATCATTATCTGCCTCAACACCATCCAACTCCGAAAGGAATTGGTTGATCAGTTGCCGGCCACCACTCCGCTTCATGTCCGATCGACTCGCGCCCAATGCATCGACTTCATCAAAGAACAACACACAGGGTTTGCTTCGCCGGGCTTGCTCGAACAGCGAATGCAGATTCTTTTCACTGTTGCCGATCCACATGTCGAGGACGTCGCTAATCCCAACCGACATGAAGTTCGCTTTCACTTCTCCAGCGGTCGCTCTCGCCAAGTGAGTTTTGCCACATCCGGGAGGACCATAGAGCAGAATGCCGCCGCCGACCTTTTTCCCGTAGGCCGCGTACATCTCCGCGTGCTGGAGCGGGTAGATGATCTTCACCCGAATCTCATCTTTCACGGTCTCCATCCCGCCAACGGATTCGAAACCATGCTCTGGCCGCTCGGTCGCGATGTCGATTTCTTCGTCGATCGCATCGTCCTGCCAAGCTGCCGGCTCCGGTTCCTCCGATGGGTCATGGGAACCAAAATCCTCGATCCCCAGCAAGCTCTCCAGTTCTGGATCTGCGACGTCTTCATCCTGTTCGATCGCGTCTCGATAGGTTGAGACGGCGCCCCGTATATCACCGCCGCGTTGCATCAGTCGGGCGTGCATCACCATCGCACGGGGATCCGCCTCCTTGCCGGAAGCCAGCGTTTCGACAATCGCCAACGCGTGCGAGTCTTTTCCTTGACGGAAATAGATGTCGGCGAGTTCGAGCTGCAACGAAATGCTCTTGGGGTGATGTTGCAATGCAAAACGCGCCGTCTGCTCCGCCTCGTCGTAGCGCAGTAATTCGACCAACAACCGGATCAGCTGTCGGGCAAGCTCCGCGTTGTCTGGAGCGATGGAAACCGCACTCCGCAAGGCATCAATTGCCGCGTCATTGGGATGGGTCACGTTCTAGCTGCCTCGTCGGATGTCGTTTTCTGCTCGTCCTGATTTGGTGCCGGTTCCCCGTTGAGATCAGGGTCGACGACGCGGCCTTTCGTAGGATCGTTGATAGGCTCCATCGCTTGTTCCAGCGCTTGCAATTCCGCGTTTTCTCGTATTCGAAGGTCTTGAAGCGTCTTTATTGCGACCACCGTGACGAGAGCACCAACCGCGAACACCAAGATCGGTATCAACAAACCTCCACGCGACCGCTCGAATTGCTCAAAGGGGTCCTGGGACATACAAAATCCAATGGTCGCTGGGCGTGAGAACCGTGACAAAACGTCTGAGCGTAATATCGTAGAGGATGCGCGACAGTCCAGCCATGACGCCGGGTGCCCCCCAGTGACGATCAGCGGGCGAATCGAGTGCAACGATCGCCTGGCGAAAAAGAGACCGATTAACTTTCGTTAACAAAAATGGCTTCTCATCATGCGGATCTTCGCCACCAAGCCCTCCAGTCGTCAGAACCGTTTTTTGCCTTGCGATGAGCGTTCCTTTTTTGACTGCGCTCGCCCGAAAAGTATGCAAGAGTTCCCGTGAAACATGCCGACAGCGGCGGTCCATCCGCAGTGACCGAATTGGCAAGATTGGGACTCGAGAGGTTAGTCATGACGAGGCGGATTCTACTGTTCATCGCATTGCTCCTGGTGGGAATGACTCAGAGCCATGCAAACGGACCGCTTAGCCGACTGCTAGGAACGCGTCGATACAGCCAGCCCGTTCAAAACGTCACCCCGCCCTACCGCGGCGTAGCGCTCTCTCCCGAACAAATGACGAAAGTCTACGGGCCCAGCATTCTCGTTCGCGACGTTGCTCAACGTCGTGAGGCGACCAAGCCAGCGAAGAACTCGCGGTTCGTAACGCAGCCCTAAATCTGCTGCAATTCAAGTCGACTCCGCCTGATAGAGCGCCACACAAGCGCCCGCAGGGTCACGAATCATCGCGATTCTTCCAGACCCAGCCTGACTTGGTAGCCGCACGACTTCGCCACCGCGAGCTTCGCAGGCAAGCACGCTTTGATCGAGGTCGTCGACGTTGATGTAGATCATCCAATGCGGCGGGATTCCCTCGTTGGATCCTCTCGCATGGCAGATTCCGGCCACGGGCAACTCTGGATCGCCCGCGAACATATTGAAGTCGCTGTAGCCATCCATTTCCACGTCGCCACTGCTCCAACCGACGACCGCCTCATAGAAGTCGCGGACCGAATCGGCATCTTTGACGGTCAAGTCGAGCCAGGACACGGAACCGTTATCGGACTTGGCCATTGCGCACGTCACTCTTTGGAAGGGAAGGAAGATTAGCTTGATGCCCCGTGGAACACTCAAGGCAAACCGCTCTCGGCGGCATCTCGTTGTTGTAACCGATACGGCCCACCGGATCCTCGCGGTTGACCCAGAACTCGTATTCGGCAACGCCTTTTCATGCATCCCGTTCACAGTTTCGGTGGCACCGTTGATTAGAGAAAACTGCGAGCTTCGCTGCGAACGAAACCTCGCCATCACGACCCTGAGCCAATGCCATGACCAAGCGAATCACTGTCTGCCTGCTTCTCATCGCCTTCGTCTGCGTCGACGCGAACGCACAGAACCGAAAGTTTCGCCGACGTGGCGTGATCCTCGGTGGTCTGGCGGGAGCCGCGCTGGGCATCGCAATCGGTGACAAGGGCGACAATGAAACCGCCGGCGCATTGATCGGCGGTGCGGTCGGTGCGATCGCGGGCGGCACGATCGGAAACCAAAAAGACCAGCGGATTGAACACAACCAGCGCTATCACTCTGGCTACAACCGCTACTACGGCCAGCCACAACAGGGACATGGCCACCAAGGTCACGCTCAGTATGGCCAGCCTCAATACGGAGCAGCCGCCAACGGCTATGCCCATCCCGGTCATGCCCTACCGGCTTACGACCAACCGTACGTGTACCCACAGCACTCACAGTACGCTCCCACCGAAGCGCAGCCGATCGAGCAATTTCCCGACGACAGCCCTCGACCGGTTGTCGTGCAAAGCGAGCCCATCTCAGGTGCCGTCGCTATGCAAGATGTGCTGACCATGACTCGAAGTGGAATGAGCGCCCCGCTGATCATGCGTCAGATCGAACTGCACGGTGTCGCTCGCCAGCTGTCCGTATCGGAAGTGATTGAATTGCATAAATCGGGCGTTGATGAACGTGTGATCGAAGCCATGCCAGCCTCCGCGATCACGAACGTCGCCCCCAGTGCTCCTGCCTCAAGCGTGCACAGTGCTCCGGCCTCAAGCGTGCACAGTGCTCCGGCCTCAAGCGTG
>JBPCVD010000798.1:0-13909 GCA_051010815.1 Rubripirellula sp. | reverse complement strand
CATCGGAAGCAGGCGTCAAACCGGCAGATTCGATTTTCGAAAGCACGAAGCGATCAATGTCATTGTTTGGCCAAGTCTCGTCGCTGACCTGTGGCGGCCTGGGATTTGAAATGGGACACCAGCTCCAGTGTTCGAGCCTCCGCTTGTTCAGATCAAATGTCTCAATCTTGCCAGTTTCAGCCGGTCTTTCTCGCGGATCGGGCGCTCCCATTTCGACCCATTTTTCAAGGGTCCGAATATCCTTCGCCGCAAGTTTGGAACGCGGAGGCATCGCGCTGACGATATCGTCCTCGTACCGCACTGCTTCAATGACCAGGCTCTCGTCGAGCAATCCAGGCACGATTGCAGGTCCCGAATCACCGCCCGTTTCCCATCCCCAACGCGAATCAAGCAACAAGTTTGCTTCGACATCCGCGGCTGTGGTCGAGTGACATTCGTAACAATGCTCGACGAAGATCGGTCGGACTTTGGCTTCGAAAAATTCGATCTGTTCGGCGGTCGGCTCCGCGGCGACGGCCGCCATTGCGACGAAGGACATTGCGACGACGGTGGCGAAGACCTGGGCGCTGAGCCCAAGTTTTGAATTCTTGGAGTTCATGCGAGGACCTCCTTGATGAGGTGCCCGTGAACGTCGGTCAATCGCATGTCACGCCCGCTAAAACGGAATGTGCTCTTCGTATGTTCGATCCCGAGCAAGTGAAGCATTGTCGCGTGCAAATCGTGGATTTCGAATCGGTCTTCAACTGCCTTGTAGCCCCACTCGTCGGTTTGGCCTACGGATGCGCCTCCACGGACACCTCCGCCAGCCATCCAAACCGTAAAGCCGTATGGATTGTGGTCACGTCCGTTCGATCCCTGCGCGAATGGAGTTCGGCCAAATTCTCCGGCCCACACGACGAGTGTCGATTCGAACAGCCCCGTTCGCTTCAAGTCTTTGATCAATGCGGCAATGGGCTGATCGACGGTCTTGCAGTTCTTGTTGTGCCCATCAATCAGGTCACGATGTTGGTCCCAGCGATCACCATTTCCGCCCGGGCACGTCAATTCAATGAACCTCACACCACGCTCGACCAATCGTCTGGCCAGCAGGCATTGCATTCCGAACGTTTGAGTGTTTTTGAAATCCGACTCCAAACCGTAAAGTCGTTTGGTCTCTTCTGTTTCAGTACTCAAGTCCATGAGGTCGGGAACCGCCGACTGCATCTTGTACGCAGTTTCGTAGTTTTGAATGGCGGCCTCGACCTCCGGGTCGGCTCCCAGAGAATCGTTGAGTTGTTGGTCGAACTGACGAATCAAGTCGAGCTTGCTGGTTTGAAGTTGCGTGTTGGGTTCACTGGGGCGAATATTCGCCAGCGGTTGAGCCCGTGGCAGAAACACGGATCCCTGATAGGCGGACGGGAGGAATCCAGATCCAAAACAGTCGAGTCCACCCGGAGGAATCAGTCCGCCGTTCAAGACCACAAAGCCAGGGAGTTCTTGGTTCTCGCTTCCTAATCCGTAGCCGAGCCAGGCGCCCATGCTTGGCCGACCCTGGAATCCGTTTCCTGTGTGGAGAAAGTAATTCGCGGACGTGTGCTCCGAGAAATTCGATGTCATCGACTTGATCATTGCCAAGTCATCGGAGACCTCGGACAGATGAGGAAAGAGCGTGCTAATCCAGTGGCCGGCTTCTCCATGCTGAGAGAAGTCCCATTGGCTTTTAAGAACGGTTCCCACATTGTCAAATTGAGTCGGAGCGAGCTTGCCGATGACTTCCTTTGGATCTCGGCCGTTGAATTTCTCCAGTAGCGGTTTGTAGTCGAACGTGTCGACTTGCGACGGCCCGCCGTCCATGTAGAGGAAAATCACGTTCTTCGCGCGTGGCGGAAAATGCGGTCTCTTCGGATCGAGCGGTTGAGAAGAGTCGGCAAGGGTGCGATCCGCGGATAACGCACTTAGCGCGACAGCACCGAATCCGTTGGCGCACCACTGAAGCATCTCGCGGCGATTGGCGGGACGCGAACCAAAGCGTTTGCAATGGCTGCTTGCGTTCTTGCTCATGTTGACCTGGAGCAGAGGAGTGAATCGATGAACCGATGAATGCGCAGAGCACCCAATCGGTCACGCCGTGGTGAAGGCCAGCAGCATGCAATTGCCGCTCGAATTGGCCGGTGGGCACCACGGATGAGGGCGAAAGGGAGTTCCTCGACCTCAACGGAATAGTTTAGCAGGCGTTGACCTGGGTTGGGGCGTCAATTCAGAGGGAGGTAAAGCAGATTGGCGGGGTTCCGTGTGCGCAGCAGACAGGTCCTCTCCCACCCGTTCGCGATGAAATTCGGTATCCCGGGGGGCGCGCAAAGACCCACGAATCGACGTCACTTGGCCGATTCGGTCCGTTCTTCTAGGTAGGCAACGTAGACTCGGGCGACGTCCCCCATGTAGTGATGCGGCACATCTTCCGCAGATTTCTTGAGGTAGCGAAGCGCCTTCGCTTCGTCACCTTGGGCGTCGGCATAGAGCCCAAGGTAGAAGTTGCCATAGAAATCGGCGTCGTCACGATCGGGGGATCCCGCCGCAACGCTTTCCATTTTCGAAACGACTCGATCCGTGTCGCCGTCGCTCAGCATCTCAAGCACTTCGGCCATTGGGACGCGAGCGTCGTTTGGCGCTGGCAGTACAAGTTTTTCTGCCTCTTCAAACGAGCGAGATTTTGCAACACAAAGAAAGTGCCACGCGGCATTCTCGACGTCATTCGGATTGACCCCGCGATGAACTTCAAATTGCTTGACACCCTCACCGTATTTCCCAGCGAAGTACAACGCGATTCCACGTTGCCACAATCCTGGTAACGCCTCTGGTTCGAGTTTCAGGTAACGGTCAAACTGTTTGACTGCGGCATCAACATCGCCTGATCGAAGGTAGACGTCCCCGACCAGCCGAAGCGTTCGAGCATCATTCGGCGCTAACTCAAGCAGTGCGTCAGCCGCCTTGGTCGCCTCGCTCGATTCCCCAGACTGCATCGCTCGAATCGCCTGTGATCGGAGCGCGATTGAGTTTGTGGGGGTCCCATCTTGCGATATCGCCACCGGAGGGAGAAGCATCACGAGCAAAGCGGACTTCAGCACTTGAGTGTAATTCACTCGTGGTTCCTCTTGGAATTAGCAATCTCTGGGCTCATCGCGAAGCACGAGTGCTAGCGAGAGTGGTCTTCGCGAATGTGCGTCACGATTTCGAGCAACTCGATTGCCGGAGCACCGTCGCAGTAGATCAGTGCAGTGCGCCCATACAATTCGTCACCAATGCGAAGGTGCATCAGCCCGGCAAGGCTTGGTCCCGCTTTTACACGCCACAGCCCACACAGTTGCACTTCGCGGAGCACATCATGTTCGATCAGCACTCGACCCAATGGCACCTGCTGACTTTCGATTCGATTCCAGACTTCTGGTTCAAGCATCGAGGTATCGAGCCGCACGATCCCGTATTGGACGATGCGACGCGACTCTGAGGTCACGAGCGTGATTTCTCGTGAATACCAGTTCTGTTTTCGCTTGCAACGATGCACGTGCACGTCGACCTTCTGGTCGTAATGCGACTCGACGGTCACCGTCATGTGGGCGTGATGATCGAGCAACGAATCGAACGGTGCCGGAACGGTCGTCACTGACTCGAACTCAGCGAGCTGGGAGTGTCCTACGGGATCGTCGTAGAACTCATCCAATAGCTGGTTGATGTCGACCTGCGAATCACCGGACGAAGCGACGCCGCTCATTTTTCCACTCAATTGCAAGTTGGTTGACTAACCCAATGGTGCAGATACACCGATGGCGACTACCGGTGGCGAGGGCATCTCCGGACGCTCCAGCACCGTATCCACCAAGAAGTAAAGCAATCGACGGAGTTCTTCTACCTCAATTTCGTCCGCCACTTGCTCCGCTCGTGCTTGATGCTTGTCAACGAGTTTCAATGCCGTTTCAAAAACGTCTGCTTGATCATAAAGTTGACGAACACGCCGAAGTCGATCGGTATCGGTGAGTCCGCAGTCGGCATCACCGAGTGTCAGTAGTTCGGCGGCGTCTTGCTCTGGCAAGCTTTGCAGCGCCAAGGCCCATAGCAGCGTGGGGCGACCACCAAAAACGTCACCACCGGCGGACAGCTTGTTCATGTCATCGCCGACCCAGTCGCCGAGGTCATTCAAAATCTGGAATGCAACGCCCATGTTGCGGCTGAAGGTTCGAATCGCATCTCGATAGGGGGCTGCATCGACTGCCATTCGAACACCGCTAAGCAGTGCAGCTTCGAAGGCGGGCGAGGTCTTCAATGCGTAGACCTTCAATGCATCGAGCGGCGTCAGGCGTCGGTCCTTCGCGTCACGCCAGAGCAATTCAGATCCTTGTCCTTCGGCGAGTCGCATGTGCGCCGCAGCGAGCGCGTCGAGAACTTCGACGCGAGCTTCACTATCGACGCCGTCATCACTGCCGCGGCTCAGAAGACGATAGCCAAGTCCAATCAAGTAGTCTCCCACGTTGATCGCCGTCGGCAATCCAAATCGACGGTGAACGGCTGGCTGTCCATAACGGAACGCATCATCGTCCTCAATGTCATCGTGTACCAAACTGGCTTTATGAAACGTTTCGATGCTCATCGCCGCGCGGCGAACGGAGGCGGGAATCTCGCCAATGGCTTGAGCGGACTCGGAGCCTGTGCAGCGGCCGCCGGTCATGGCATCGTACGCTGCTAAAGTAATGAAGGGACGCGAATGTTTGCCTCCTCTGCTAAGGAAATCGTAGGCGATGTGCTCCGTCGCCGAAATCGCGTCAAGTGACTGTATGTCTTCCAGAGTCACAGCGTTTTCGCCGAGATCTCGCTTCGTTCGAATTCTGGGAGCAAGGTCGTCAAGTGTATCGGGCTTGAACAACTCGCCCGCCGCCCGCATCAGATGAACGTACGTTCGCGGAGTTTTTTCGGCCTGCTTGAAGGGCGTGCGGATCATTTGGTCGACCCAGGGTTCGTCGACCTTCGTATTTCGGCAGTCACTACTGAGTAGCGGAACTGCCATGCAAGGGATACCGGCAAGCAGAACCTTGTCGATTGCTTTCTCGAGCACGTTCAGGCATGCGACACCAACCACTGCATCAACGTAGCCACCGACAATGATCTTCATGACTACCGGAGATCCCTCTGCGACGAGCACACGATAGCCCATCTCCTCAGCCAGCCCGCGAAAGTCGGCGATGCTGCACGCGCCACATTCTTTGCAGTTCATTCCGAACTGGTCATATTCAGCCGGGCATCCTTCCGCGTGTTTCAAGCAGTGGGGAAGCAGGAAGAGACGACGTTCTGGCGGGACTGATGCGAGCGCGTCTTTCCAATAGGCGCTGCTGATCATGACCATCATCCATCCCAAATACCCCTCGGGAAGATCTGCCTCTTCCAGAGCACGCCGAGCGACCTGCTCCATTTCGTCTTTCGTCATCGGGACGGAACGATCAATTTTCGCTGCGATCTCGTCACAGCGGGCGCGCAAGCTCTCGCGCAGTTCCAGTGTTGCAGGGACTTCTTTCAGATGGCTCGTTTTGCGACGCGCCGTCCTGCCTCCTGCAGTGGTCGCAGATGTGGCAGCGGTGTCCGTGGTGCTCAATCCGGTTGACAAACCGTTTACCTCAGTGGTCGCTCGTGGTGAATTCGTGTCTCATCGCGGCCAGTCGGGATCGAAGTCTTCTGCTTCAAGTCTCAGGTACTTCCCCAACGCAGCCACCGAGAAGATCAGCGGATAAAGTCGTTCGTGGTACCAAAGTTTCGCGAAATAGAACCCAATTGGCCAAGGCACGCGGTGACGTTCGTCGTCAACGCTTCTCAGCAAAAAATCGATGCCTCGGATTATAGCCTCCCTGTAACCCGCAGTCCCACCGTCCAGTGGTTTGGTTCCCAAGCCGGTTCCATCATTGGCGATTTCCGCTGGGACGCAACCTCCTTGAACCCCATTGCGAGGGTTCGAGTTTCGCCGAGAAAGCAGAATGGTGCTGAGTGCTTCGACCGCTAAAGCGGTTTCCTCAATGCTGCTGGAGACGTCAAATTCGCGTCCGGTGCTTTGTTTCAGCCATTCTGTGACGGAAGGGCCTCCCCCCCATCCACCATCCTGGTTTTGAGTTTGGACCAAATAGGCGCAACCTTTTTCGGTCGCTTGAGCGGTCAGATGGCCCGATGCTGCCGCCAGTAAGACCCGTGAGGTGCCGTAAATTGGATTGGATTCGTCGTCCCGGTCCTGGTTTCCAAACCAAAGTGGCAGCCACGATCCATCCGGCTCTTGGTTTCGTTCCAGGAATCGCTTCCCAGAGGCTTGCAGTTTTTGCGTTCTCCGATCGGGATCGGGATCGGCATTGGCCGAGAGGGCTCGAAGCGCGTGGGCGGTAAGGTCGTTGCTGCTGCGATCAAACGGGAGTTTTCCCCAGCCGCGACAGAAAGTTGGCCACCCGCCGTCACGATTTTGCAGCCTCGAGAGCCAGTCTTGTCCCTGTGACATCGCTTGCTCGCAGCGCGTGCTCGTCTCGCGGTCAACATCGTTTCGCAATTGGGAGAGCGCCAGAATTGCTGCCGGCGTGTCGTCGCTATCGGGTACGGCGCCGCTGAGATCGCTCCAGCCCCAACCGCCCGGTTCGGCACCGGTGAACGGGTGCCGGACGCGGTGCTGGCAACTTAAATGCCATTGAACCATTCTGGCGTCGACCCACGAACGATCGTCGTTGGGATCGCATCGCAACGCGTGGATCGCCAGAGACGTCACCCAAGTGGCGAGATTCGTATCGATGGGCCAGCTTCCATCGGAGTCCATGGAATCCATCAAGAACTTCAGCCCAAGACGACTGACTTCGCAATCGCCACGCTTGGTCGCGGCAAGGCTCATCACCACAAACGACGTCAACGGAGTTGCCTCCAGGTATCCACCGCTCTGCGGTTGCATTCGTCTCAGCACATTCATCGTTCGATGAATCGACGCACCGCGGATCCAACGGAGTGGTGCGAACGCCTTGCGACCGTGGAAGTGTCTCGCTTGTCCAATCGCGACGAGTGCTGGGATGGCGTAGCTGACCACCGGCATTTGTAGCAGTCTGTACATCGATTGCGGGAAGACCGCTGCCTCGAATGGCAATGCTGCGACGTCATCCCAAGGGACTAAGCCAGCGATGGCCATGTTGGTCAAAATGGGCACGACGAAAGTCTTGTCTTTCCCGTAGCGTCTTCTCAACGCGTCAATGCCACCAGCCTTATCTAGATAGGCCTTCAGTCGGTCGCTTCGTTCCGTTTCGGATGACGTGTCGGTTGCTTGTTGGGCCAAACTGGTTGCCGCCAAAACGAGGTAGCTCGTCGCAATGTTCGAGTGGCTTCGATCAGTGTCGCCGTAACCGCCATCGTCGTTTTGCTGCCCACTTAGGTACGCAATCCCCTTTTCAATGCATGACATCAAACGGGGATCGGGTGGCGATTCCGTCGTGTGCAGCACAACGGCTGACATCGCGCTGACGGCGGTCGCAGTACTCAATGCGGAAGGCGACAGCGTACCGGTCCAATGCCGTTCATCCCCGCGCTCGTCTATCAATTCCTGACGAAGCCGATCAAGCGTCGCCCTGGTTCGTTGCAAAAGAGGTTGGTTCATGGAACGGTTCAACCTTTTGGCGACGCGTGCTGTTGCACGGCTTCGAAAATGGGCATGCGTCGACAGGCGAAACGATTCACGGCAGGTGGGCGGGTAAGCCGGGAAGGAGCCTGTCGCACTCGACAATTCGGTCGGTGAAATGATTCGCGGGTGTTAGGCAGGCACCCAGTAGCCCGAAATTTTGCCGAACAGGCTCGCAGATTGTATCGTTACGGCGACGGAGCGACTATCTTCCCTGAACGCGACCCGACGACCCCAAAATCGAACAACGAGGCAAACGATGCAACGACGCAAATTCATCAAGCTTTCCGCGGCTGGTGCCGTCGCTGCGACCACCGCGGGTCTTGGGTCGGATCCGGCAGTTGCTCGAGAGCCGATCGCTCGATCAGGTCCGCCGCGATTTCATGTCGGATTGGCCGCGTATTCCCTTCGCGACTACTTCTCCTTCAAGAAAGGAAAACCGCAAGAGCCGGCTGCAAATGGGACGGCGATCGATATGGTCGGGTTCCTGGACTATTGCGTCGCTCAGAATATCGATGCAGCAGAACTGACAAGCTACTTCTTTCGCCCCGACGCTGACGACCAATACTTTCTTGATCTCAAGCATGCTGCGTTTCTGCGAGGAGTCACCATTTCGGGGACCGCGATCGGAAACAACTTTACGATCGGCAAAGGACCAAAGTTGGATGCTGAAATCGACGCGGCGATTTCATGGATTGATCGAGCGAGCGTCTTGGGAGCCCCGCACATCCGGTTTTTTGCCGGCACTGGAAAACAGCTCGATGGGAATCCTCAGCGATTGGAGGAGGCTGCGGAGGCCTTGGGGCAGTGCGCCGACCACGCGGCGAAACGCGGAATCTTCCTCGGTGTAGAGAATCACGGGAACCTGACACCGCAGCAACTGCTGTCAATCATGAAACGAGTGAGCAATCCATGGGTCGGGATCAATCTCGATACGGGAAACTTTCTCTCAAGCGATCCCTATCGAGATCTTGAAATGTGCATCGACTACGCGGTCAATGTGCAAGTCAAAGTCAACATGAAAACTTCGGACGGGAAGAAGTATCCTGCGGATCTTCCACGCGTCGGCAAAATATTGCGTAACGGCAACTATCAGGGTTTTGTTATTTTGGAATACGAGGACAGCGATCCCTATGAAGAAATCCCTAGGGCACTCTCGGATTTACGTGAGGCGCTATCCTGATTGAATCGCTTGGAGGTGACGTTCACAAGCATTCATGTTTCACGGCTCATTTTCATCGTAAACGCTGCCCATTCGCGGCCCGATCGGTGGTGACTCGATCGTGCGTTATTTGCTAATCAACCCTAAGAGCAATCCGTGACTCAGAAAGCGGATCGCTGGACTGACTCGGGTCATTGCGCAAACGACGATCTTTATGCCGTATTTCAAGACTGCCACTTTCGTTTCTCGTAGCATCTGTCTCGGACTGATAGGGCCGCTCGTATTGTGCTGTTCGGTCTGGGCCGCGGATGGGGACGTCCCTTCTTGGCAATCGGGCATTTCCACATGGAGCGGAAGTGGATACGGGCTCCCAGACGCTCCGGTCATACCTGGCGATCAAGGGTTGGCTCTTGATTCGGCACCCTACACGGTGCCCGTCGATCCGACTTCCAAACTGCCTTCGACTGGATCGTATTCACTGCCCAGCGACACGACGCCATCGCTTCAGTTGTCGCCCCCGAGCGGCGACGTCAGTGGAATGATCCTACCTCCGCAGAATTCGGATGTCCCTGCAGGGAGTATGCCGACCGATTTCGAATTCGACGAAGAAGCGAATCGAGTTCCCTCCGCCGAGCTAGCAATGCCATCGGGCAACGATGATCAAGATCCAGGCGATTCGACCCTCGACGATCTGACCTCGGGCAGCGTGGAACCGTTGGATGTGGATCAACCGTACGATCGGTTGCCTCTCCCTGATGCCGAACAGAATGCTCCTGTTGAAACGCCGGAACCGCTCGACGATCTTGCTGAACAGGTCAATGGAGGCGACTCGGCTGAGCCTGCACCGCTTCAGTCGGAAGTCATTCGTTGGTATCAGTACCCGCAACGATGGATGCGCGGCTGGGACTCGCATGCCGAGTTCGGACTCGATGGCAGCGACGGAAATGCCAACACACTGGCGATCCAAACAGGAATGGAACTCAAGCGAAAGACGGAAGCCTACACGTTGGGCATCGATGTGAATTATCGCCAGGCCAGCAGTCGAAATCAGACGACTGAAGAGAATGGTCGATTGAACGTTGACTACGACCGCTTGCTTGGCGACACGTCCTGGTCGGCGTTCGGAAAGTATGGAATGGAATGGGACCGGTTCAAAGCATTCGACTTGCGTCTGAACCTAAATGGCGGTCTTGGCTATTACTGGGTCCGCAGCGATGACGCGACCTTGGCAACACGCTTTGGTGCTGGTGCGTCGCGTGAGATCGGGGCTCCCGAGGACGATTGGATTCCGGAGGCCGTGTTTGGTCTTGAGGCCGAGCGTCAATTGACCGCCCGCCAAAAGTTGAAGGGAAAGATCGACTACTTCCCTGCTTGGGAAGACTTCGGAGACTATCGCCTTGTTAGTGACGTCGCCTGGGAAATTTTATTGGACGGTAGCGAGAATCTCAGTCTCAAACTAGCAGCAACGGATCGCTACGACAGCACGCCGCAGGGAGCGAGACCAAACGACGTGTACTACTCTCTGTTGCTGTTGTACAAGTTCTAGTCGCGAGATGACGGCGTCAAAGCGATGCTGTCCGCTTTCGGTTGATTCGATTCTTTCGGAGCAATCGACACAATTGAACTTGGCTTGCTGACCGGCGACTCACGATTGTCGTTGCCATGTGGAAACGAGAGCCTGGCGAAATAGATCAACCTAGCTTTGTAGGTACTATCCTCGCCTCGGTTCCATGCGCCATGACATCCACACCCATTCCCTGGAAGCATATTCGTAACGTCCTTGTCCTCTTTGCGCCATTATGGTGCGGGGCAGCGGTTTTGTTCGGAGCTGCCGGTGCGGGCTACGCAGTCCTCAGTCAGAATCTTTATTCCGCACGACAGCCGATCGTTGTGCGTGACGAAGCAACCACGTCTTTCGACCGGTTGGGGCGATTTGCGAGCCAGACCGAACTGAAGGCGGCCCAAGAGACAATTCTGGAGATGACTCAGAATCCGGAGGTCGTCTCGGCGGCGTTGCGACAGATCGGGCCTCCGCCAGGTGAAGAGATCACCGGATGGCCATCGACCGAGACCGTCGATGGAACGGCAAGCAAGCTTGTGAATCTGCTTGCACCCAAGGGTTCAGAGTTCGGCAATACCGAGGTCGTATATCTGCGAGTCGAGGCGGAGACGCAAGGTCGCGCCACGGAATTCTGCCTGGCCATGTTCGACAACCTTACAGAACAACTTCGCAAAGTGCGGCAGGTGCGTGCCGACAGCGTGATCGAAGAGCTCACCCATAGCCGCGACCTCGCGAAGCGTGACCTCGATGAATCAGCGAGCAGGCTTCGAAAAATGGAGGTCCGTTTTGGAACGGACCTCGCTGAACTGCGTAATCTGAATGACACAATCGCTGGTGATGGCACAAATCGTCGGACTCTCGAAGAGACCAAACGTGAAATCCAGATCGTGGAGCTCGAGCTGGAGAAACTGGAGTCGTTGCACGAATTGCTGGTCGCTGGTAGCGAGGATCCGCAACAGCTGCTCGTTAGTGGTGGCGAGTTGTTGGCGAGTCAGCCTAGCTTGCAGCGATTGAAGGAAGGCCTGATTGATGCACAGCTGGCTTCGAGCCAATTAGAAGGCATTTATACGGAACAGAACCCCAAACGCCGCGCCGCAGTCGCTGCTGAGCGAGAGATCGAGCGAAGGATGCAGGTTGAAACGACCGCGGTGATTCGCGCGATGGCGCCCATGATTCGCTTGGAGCACGAGCGGATCGCGCGTCTGAAGCAACGAGAATCCGAACTTCTCGTCCGCCTCGATTTGTTGGCGAATGCTCGCACCGACTACTCAAAGATCGATGCAGAGGTTCAGAGCAAGACACAGTCGGTTGCCGATGCGGAGCGATTGCTCGCCGAGGCCAAGGCAAGCCGATCTGCCGCTCTCTCGACCAACTTGGTCGCGGAGCTCGGACCACCTCAGGTATCCGAGCATCCAATTGGACCCTCGGGATCGTCGGTCACACTTGGATCGGTGATGGCAGGTTTGATCTTTGGGTTGGGAACCGTTTTCCTGGTCGCGCCTGGGCCAACAGACACTCGCAATGGGCGTCGTTGGAGCGACTACCTCGGAGCCGGCCGTCGACGCTCGGACGACGTTTCCAATGCAGACATCGCTGGTGACGAACCGTCACCGGATGCAGGGCCTGATCGGCGTCGCGCTTAAAGTCGTTCTCTAGCTGCGAGCGACGCTGGCTGCGGATTGAAGCTTACGCGAAGACTGGCTTGGATGCCGAGCCGGGCATCGGGTGGTCGTTCGCCCGAAACGCTAACGGATGAATATCTCGATCGTTTCGCCAGCTTTGGGACGGGGAATGACCGTCTGATTGAAGCTCGGTGGTCCGGTAAGACCTCTCGCGTTTCGAGAAAAACCATATCGCTCCGCTGGAATGCCAAACCGATTGCGGTTGAGCGCTTCGTCACCGTTTTCGTCGTGGAAGGCTGCGACCGCGATCTTCTCGGGCAACTCACTCACGGTGACAATCATGATCGACTCACCGTCGATGATTTCGATTGTCTCTGAGAGAATGGCCTCTGGCGGCTGGTTGAAAGTTGCGTCCGATCCGTAAACCGCAATCTTTATCATGCCGTAGTCGTTCACGGCCCCGCTCACCCGAATGACCGCTTCGCCGGACGCGACCGAGATCCCTTCGTCCGCCATAGCTCCAGGAAGGGTGTCGATCATTTCGCCTCTTGGAAATCTTGGAGGCACGAATCGATTTTGATTGTAAATCAGGAATGCGCCGCCGAGGAGAACGACGATTCCGACGAACCCCATTAAGAAATTCCCATGATTCTCCTGCCAACGACTCGGTTGCCCCGGTGTTTCGTTGTCGTCGTGAGAGGGGACTTCCTGGGTCAAGGCCGTGCTTTCGCTGAGGAGGGTTTTCGAGTGAACAATCAGTCGTTCGGAGATTGTTGCCTGCGAGCCGCAATTCTTTCAACCGAGCGCCAGAACTTTTCGAATGAGCATCAGGACGTTTCGACCGAGGATCAGGCTTTTTCAGCCATGCTCGACCGAAGACCGCCAATCAATTCTTGGTGATGCTGCATCCAGGTTTTGTAGCGATCAGCATCATCTTCCCACTGCTGATGCATCTCTGAATGGGAGCCAAGCACGCGTTGCATTCCCTCGACCGCTTGAGGTAACAACGATTGTACATCGAGGTCGCGATGCGTCTCACACCAGTGGTATGCGACCTCTGGAAGTCGCTGCCGTGGTTGGCGAGCAATCCCGTGAAGCATTTCCGCGGTGCAGACTACGCCGACGCAGGCAAGAAACTCCAGGTAATCGTGCCCTTCCAGATCAAGGCACTGAATGAAGAAGGCGATCGGGGCAGAATCGTAAAGGTCTTCGAGCCAGTCGCACGCGATATCGTCTTCGAAGGTTCTGAAGCCCCAGGATCCCATCAGAGTCGGTCCGTCTGTGTTGGGTGATGTCCGATCCAAACCAGCGCCTCAGCGGAATGCCGAGACGCCAGTTCAGGTGCTGTTTCTTCCAGGTCGATAAACGCTACTTGTTCCACCACCAACGGTCGGAACTCGCATTGGCCAGAGCTGTCGACCGAGCGTCGTTGACGCTCGCGTCGGTTGTCTGCTTCTCCACAATTTCGAAGCCATTGATGTCAACACCACCAGAAGCCGTCACGACCCAACCGCTGCGCCCACGGATGAAGCTGCACTGCGGGTCGACCGCTTTTGGAACTGTGTAAGCAGCGATTGGAAGCGAATCGCTGTCGGCTGTCAAAACGGAGAGATCAAGGTTGGCTTGTTCCGACAATCGTTCCTGAACGATCAACGTTGCGACGATCGTCATGTCCATGATGTTTTGCAGATCCGAGAAGACAGGCATTTCCTGAGAGAGTTCCGAAAAACTCTCGGTCATCTTATCGGCCCACAACTGAGCAAACTTGTCCTTGCGGCCAGCACCTTTGACGGAGCCGTCGTCCGAGACAATGTCCTGTTCGGTGAGAGTCTTGACACCCTGACCGCTTAGCTTCCAGGCAAGTCCATCTTCGGTTTTGGAGAGGGAGTCGTAGTCACAGGCCATCCACCAGC
>JBPCVD010000797.1:0-6044 GCA_051010815.1 Rubripirellula sp. | reverse complement strand
AAACCGGCAAGATGGTTTTCGATCTGCGTCCTAACTTGGCAGGACAAGTTGACGACTTCTGTGTCATGCACGCCATGACGACGGATACTAGTGCTCATCCGCAGGGCGAAAACTTTATGAACACCGGATTTACGATGGAAGGTTTCCCGTCGTTCGGAGCGTGGGTGACCTACGCGCTTGGTACCGAGAATCAGGAACTTCCGGCGTTTGTTGCAATCAATGATCCTCGAGGATTGGCTCGAAGTGGTAAGAACAACTTCGGTAACGGCTTTTTGCCCGCAGCGTTCCAGGGGACTGACTTCAATGCCAAGAATCCTCCGAATAATTTGCGTCGTCCATCAAGCTTGACTGCGTCCGAGGATCAAGGGACCGTCGATCTGTTGCAGCGGTTGAATGCACGCCACCTCGAGAAGTTTCCGGGTGATGCGGATCTTGCGGGACGCATCGCAAGCTACGAGTTGGCTGGAAAGATGCAGACCTCCGTCCCGGATGTGATGGATCTATCTGGCGAAACGGAGGCAACCTTGAAGTCGTATGGCGTGGAGGGTGGTAGCGAGCTTCGCGGGCAGTACGCACGCAATTGTATCCTCGCCCGGCGACTGATCGAAAAAGGAGTTCGCATCGTTCAGCTATTCAACGGCAGCGATCCCTCCGGCGGCAACGGCATCACGAATTGGGACTCGCACTCAAACATCGCGGATACTCATGCGATGCAGGCGGAGATCATGGATCAGCCCACCGCTGCGTTGATCGCCGATATGAAACAACGCGGATTGCTGGAGAACACGCTCGTCGTATGGGCAACGGAGTTTGGGCGGATGCCGTTCCTGCAAGCCAATGGAACCGGACGCGACCACAATCCGGACGCGTTCACATGTTTCCTGACCGGAGCTGGTGTGAAGTCAGGCTTCAGTTACGGGGAAAGCGATGAGTTCGGTTTCAAGGCGGCCGTCGATACGACCACCGTCTATGATTTCAACGCAACGCTGCTGCATCTGATGGGGCTCAATCACGAGCGATTGACCTTCTACCACAACGGGTTGGAACGCCGGCTGACGAACGTTCACGGGCACGTGATCAAAGACGTGCTGGCGTGATGCCAAACGGCGGACGGTCGTCGTGTGTCTGCTGCCCACGAGTGAGACACTGAGCGAGTGCCTAGACCAATGGTTGGCCTATTCGGGGTCGACTTTGGTGCTCAACGCTCGGAACGGAATGGACCAGACGAAATGGGTCTGGGTGTAAACCATTTCTCCTCGCTCGTTGCGAAACCAATCTGGATCGGGAGCACCGACGGCACCGCGAATTGTGGGATTGGCTGCGAGTTCCGAGGGGAGTGAATCGACTTGCCATTTCGGAAGGTCCGGGCGATTGACCCGCAAGCCTACCGTCGCCCGCGAGTGACAGGTGATGCAGGAAGCCGTCTGTTGAAATCCGTGCTCCAATTGTGAATTGGCAAGGATGGTGGGTCGTCCGATCGTGTCGACGAAGTCGACCTGTGTGCCGCGAAGACGCATGGTCTCCCACTTGGTGCCAACGGTCTCCTGACGCACGCCGTGATTTCCTTTGGTGGGCTGCTCGCCGCGCGTCGTGGTGTCCCGCGAATATTGCTCTGCGTTCCGCTCGAAATCGACGTGTTCAAAGTCGCACCAGAACCAGTTGGGCAGATCTCGTGTGATGATGTGCAGTGCGCTGAGCCCCCAGTACTGAATCGTTCCATCCGACTTGGTCACCATGCGCCAGTGATAGCGAGGTTTGTCAGCATCGGTGATTGGGACCCAGCGGGCCTTGATCTCCTTGGATGCGGTCGGCGTGTCGATGGCGTCTCCGCTACGGACGCGAGCCTCAAGTCCTTCGACGTTGTAAAGCGTGTTGTCACGTACGTAGTCGAACAACGCGCGATTCATACGCACCTCGATTCCGCCTTCGCCGCCATCTTCAACCGGATCAAAGGCGCCGAGGTGGCGTCCGTTTTGAACGAGGAACTCGACGCCCTTTCCTGGATACATTTCAAAGTATTTGGGTGCCGGTTTCTGACGCTCGAGCGAAGACCACTCCGCCGGTTGCGCACCGCGATCAAGGAATACCTCGCTGCGGTTGGGGTGCGCGTAATGGCTCAGCACGCGTCCCCCACTGGCCAAAGCCCATGTCTCCCATACGACAGGTGAGTCGTCGTCGTAGTCCCGAAAGTCGGACTTCGTCGTGTCGGGCCACCCCGCTTTTCCCATTTCAGCCTGATGGCTGATGTCCATGAACAGCTGCCAAGCAAACTCATCAGGATTCGAGATTGCCAGGGCAATGTCCTCTGGAGTTGGGACGTGGTCTTGAGCATCGGTCCGTTGGAAACCCGTCAGCAAACCGGCGAGCAGAACGATGCCGGCGATCGGTGGTCTGATCCGAAGACAGATTCGAAGGCAGGGAACCGAACTGAGCCAACGCCCTGCATGATAAATCAGCACTGGACTACTTCTTCTTCTTTTTGGTGTCGGTGTTCTGTGTCAATTTCTCGTCCGTTGGCGTTGGTGAGGAGCAACCGTTCTCTGGGACTTCGACGTTGGCCGTCCAAAGGATCGCATTCAACATGACCTTGCGGAAATTATCGTCCTGCCAACTGTGGTGGTTGTGTGCTCCGGTAAAGCCAAATCCTCGGCCACCCTCTGGCCGATCGTAGGCCCAAGCCACATGTTGAGGCTCGCCCAACTCGACCGCCTTGCGAACCTCTGGGTTTCCGCTTCTGGGGCCGTCCTTGCGTCGCAATGTTTCGAGCGGGGGAACATCCGACAAGATAGGAGTCACCCCCTTCATATCGTCGACGAATCGCATGTGGTAGTACCATTCATCATTCACTCGAAACGGTTCAACACCGTTGCTGATGGGGTGATCCGGGAACGCCTTGAAGTCAGGTGTCCAATGAGGGTTCACGGACCAGTCGAGGTCACAGAAGCCACCCATCCAATCCAGGAACTTGTCACCGGGTTTTCCCTTTTCCGCTTCCGTCGCCCAGTGGATCATCACCACACCGGTGCCTTGCTTCATCAAGGCGTCAAATTCGTCGAGATTCGGATTCAAAACGTGGCCGCCATGTCCCGTGCAGAAAATGACAACCGTATCGGCATCCTTCAGGATCGACGTGTCTTTTGGGTAGCCGTAATGTGGGACGAGAATCGCTTCCACATCGAGTCCCGAATCGTTCAACGCTTCAGCGAGAATCGTGTTTCCCGCCCGATGCTCGTGCATCATTGGGCCATGGCTCGGCGAGCCCGAGATGAAGACGATTTTCGCAGGGTCGTCCGCGAAGGCCATCGTGGGGACGACGAACAACACCGCGAACAAAAGGGCAAGTTTCGATTTCATGGTTTACTCGCTAACGATCTTTACTTGGTTCCAGTAGGCCCATTCGTTGTGCCAGTCGTTCGGTCGGTTTTCAATCAACAAGCGGACCTCTTGCCCTGCAAATCGCGAGAGGTCGACACTAACGTCCAGCCATTCGTCATCGGCAACGGTTTTGGATCCGACAATCTGATCGGCGAGAACCTCGCCGCTGGCAATGACGCGTAGCTGCCAATCGCCATGGGGATGGTGACTGACCCTCAGGTTCAGTTTCGTTTGTTTGTTTTCCGGCACACTGACAAGTCGGAACAGACTGCTCGGCGTCTTGGGATTCAGCGGGTGCGTTTGGACAGCTCTTGCATTTCGGAATACGCGATGGTCGACCACACCACCCTCACCGACGTTGCGAACTTGGAAGCCCGGTGCCACTTTTTGAACGGTCGATTGCCATTCAGGTTGGGGTTTTCTCTTCTTAGGTGTGTTGAGATTCACGACCGCATCACCACTGAGTAAACGCCCAGCGACGAATTCCTGTAGCGCCGGAATCTTTCCCTGTACGGCCAGAGTGAGCGACTCTTGTGGATGGTTGGGTACCATCGGTTCAAGTCCGAACCACATCATCCGAGGAAGGTTGTTGTCGTTGACGTCTTCTTCGTGCGAGGCCAGGCCCTGCAGGATTCCCCAGCGGTCTTCGAAGGGCAACCGCGTGACGGCGGAGGCCAAGTAAAGGCGAACCACCGGAGATTCATCTTCCTTCGCCATGACGACGAACCGCGCAAGCGTTGCGGGATCAAGGATCGGTTGCGCCGCCTCGGCCGCGACTTGAAATGCATTGATAGGACTATGGTCACACAAAAACTGAATGCTCCATGCCCGAACATGCGCGTCACTGTCATCAAGCAACTCCACGAGTCGGGCGTGATCCAGTCCGTCGGTCACGTACAACGCCCACAACGCTCGGAGGCGTTTGGGTGTGGGTCTGTCGGAGGAGGAAAGGATTGCGTTGAGTTTCTGGTGGACGCCTTCGCGATCGAGTTTGCCTGCCGCGGAACGTGAATGAAGTAAAAGTCTCGCCTGACGCACATACCAATCATTGGAATGCAATTGCAGGTCGACCAATTCTTCGTCCGAAAGAGATCGGAGATCGGGGCGGGCAATCGGTTTCGATTCCTCTGGCATGATCCGATAGATGCGACCGCTGTTGGGGAAATTGATGGTGTTTCCGCAGACGTCCGTGTCGTGCCAGTCGAGAATGTAGACACCCCCTTCAGGTCCAATCTCTACACTGAATCCGACCCAAGCCAAATCATTGGTCGGCATGAAGTCGTCCCCGTGTCGACCAATGAAACTTGATCCCGAGGGTTCGAGCACGTCTGTCAGTACGGCGTGTTCGTGAATGTTGCACATGAACAATCGGTTTCGGTACTCCGGCGGAAAGGCATCCGCTAGGTAGATCCGAGCACCGCCGTGCGCTGACAGATGCGTGTGGTCGCGAATCGTCTTGATGTCGTCGTAAATGTGAGGATTCACATGGGGTCGACTCTGTTTGTGGTAGACGCCGCCTTGAACGACGTGAAATAGATGGGGGATCACGCAACAGGTTGCAAAGCCCTGGCCCAAATCGTTGAAATCGAATCCCCAAGGGTTGGATAGGCCACGCGCGAAAACTTCAAACGTCTTGCGGGTTGGGTGGTATCGCCAGATACCGCCATCAATGAACTGCCGGTCTGCATCTGCATCGCCCGGTTTCCCGACACGCGACTGCGTGAACACTCCATGACAACCGTACAACCAACCGTCGGGGCCCCAAATGAAACTGTTCAAAGTCTCGTGGCGATCATTGATGCCCCAGCCGTCCAGCAAGATCTGAGGGGGGCCGTCTGGAACATCGTCTCCATCGGCATCCGGAATGAATGTCAGGTGGGGCGGGGAGCCCACGAACACGCCGCCGAATCCCGGCGCCAATCCAGAGGTAAACGTCAGCTTGTCGGTGAATGTCTTCTTATGGTCAAAGACGCCGTCCCCGTCGGTGTCCTCCAAAATCTGGATCCGGCTGACCGGATCGTCAGTGTGTTCACGCCGCGTGCGATAGTTGAAGTTCTCTGCGACCCAGATCCGCCCACGATCATCAAAACAAAACGCGATCGGCTCCGCGATATCGGGCTCGGAAGCGAAGATGGAGACATCAAAGCCCTCCGGGATGGACATCTTCTCAACGGCCTCCGCAGGCTTCAAGAACGGCGCATCGCTCGTCTTGTGCTGCTTCTTGGGCAACTCGTTTCGCGGTGATGCGGCATCGGTGACCGTGATCGCCGCCAAGCTGGCGAGTCCAATGGCGACGCCCATCCAACCCAGTGTCTGAGCCGGTCGTTGGAAGGCGAACTCTAGCATTCTGGTCATTTTGCCAACTCCACTTGTTCGGTAGTCCGAAGGTATTTGATCAAGTCGATCACCTCTTGCGGCTTCATCTGCTCTAGTTGCCCGTCCGGCATCATGGATTTGGCCGAGACCTTGCGGGCTTCGATGTCATCTTTGGAAATCACGATCTGCGGCTGTTCGACGGTCTTGAGGACGACGCGGTTGGAATCTTCCTCCGCGACCACGCCGTTGAGCAGTCGGCCATCATAGGTTTGAATCAGGACCATTTTGTAGCCGTCCGGCACGTCGTAACTTGGATCAACGCTGTTGAGCAGGATGTAGTCCAGATTGGCGCG